>DASRCD010000587.1:0-7664 GCA_035653315.1 Candidatus Angelobacter sp. | reverse complement strand
AAGAGCACATCTTTTTGGGCTTTTAGCTTAAACTTCTGGTCCAGCACGCCTAAAGGTAATTTGAACTGCTGCAGCGTTTCCTTGAATGTGACCACGCCCAGGGACTCGGCCTGGTTCAGGGCCAGGCCCTGCGGCTTCCAGTCTTCCAATCCCGCATCGTCCAGAATTTTTCTCACCGCTTCAGCCAGGCTTTCTTTTGTATGGCCCGGCTTAATCTCCTCTTCCAGTATCTTGCGGTTTGCCTCGTCCAGCTTTGCCAGATAGGCCTCATCCATTTCCACGGACTTTCCGGCCAATGGTACGTCATTATGCGCAATGCGGCGCCGAAAGGCCTTGCCTCTAAGTTCCATCACCTCGTATGTATCGCTTTCAGGCCCGGTTTTGAACCTTGAACTATGGTTGGTAAGTTTTTCCAGGTAGGTATAGTTCTTTGGCAGTGATTCACGGGCATTGAAGTTGGCCACCGCCTGTTTCACAATTTCCTGAGTGGTCAGGTTTGCCGCATCCTTGGGCAGGGCCTGGGCTGCCATATGCACCGTTGCAAACCCAGCTACAACAAAAGCTGCCATGCAGAAAAGCGGTTTCATAGTGCCGTTTACTTTAGCGCGATTCGGCGGAACGTCAATCGCTTTTTTATTGGATTTTCTATCGTGGGGTTTGCGTCTGTTGTGAAGCAGGCTTGTGATATTCCTGCAGTGCCTTTTTCAAGCCCTGTTCGCCAAATGGCGCGGGAATAAGCGTAAGCACCAGCATAATCAGCGCGAAAACAGCCAGTATTTGGCGTCCGCGATTGAGTGGAGGGTGAATCGGCACGTCCGGATGGCGGCTGCCGGTGAAGCGCAGCACCACGGCCCACACCAGCCAGCCTACCCAGTAATACCAGCTCAACGGCAGCAGAATAACAATGCTCAGCAATGAAACAGGCCAGTGCAGCCGTGGATGCACGGCAAAAACTATGTGTCCGCCATCCAGTTGTCCACCGGGCAGCAAATTTAGTGACGTGGCAAACATGCCCACCCAGGCCGCCATCGCCGCCGGATGAAGATACACACCGCTCAAAGTAAATTGCGCAATCGCAGCCTTGCTCCCAGCCATTGCCGCAATCCAGTGAAAGAGTTTGAAAATCAGCGGGAAGCCCAGCGCCAGAACGTCACCACTGGCAGTGTGAGCGGCAGCTTCGCCGGTTAAAGGCTTTGAGGCCAGCAGGCCAAAGATCATCACCGGAACAGCCACCACAAAACCGGCAATCGGGCCCGCGATGCCAATATCAAACAGATCAGCGCGGCTGCGGATGGGAGACTTGATCCGGATAAAAGCTCCCATGGTCCCGATCAAAGTGGGCGCAGGGATAAAAAATGGCAGCGTGGCGAAAACGCGCCGCGCCACGCAATACACATAATGCCCCAGCTCATGCGCGGTCAGGATTCCCAGCAGGCACGCCGAAAAAGGAATACCCAGCTTCAGCCTGTGCCAATCCTGGAACACCCATTGCCATGGCCAGTAATCCAGGTCTTGGGAAAACAGGCCTAGATTTTTATTGAACGTGTCCTGCATGTGCGCGCCCACGCACAACGTGGTGAAGATGGTGGCCAGAAAGAGCAACGCATGCAACCAGTAGCGGTGTCGCGGAGGCTGAATCACAACCACCCTGAGCTCTTGCCGTTCAGGGTCAAAAATGTGGAATTCCTGCGGAGGCTGGGCCGGCATGAAGAAATAACCTGTTGCTTGGATTCAAGCTGTGAAGGCAAGTGGCCGGGTTGCTCGGCCGGTTCCACTGCTTAGTCGATGGACTGCAACTCCTTGCCTGGCTTAAAGCGCACGGCTTTTCCCGGCGGAATATTTACCTCAGCTCCGGTGCGCGGGTTGCGCCCGATGCCGGTCTTGCGCGGACGCACGTTAAATACGCCAAATCCGCGCAGTTCTATGCGCTCTCCCTGGGATAAAGCCTTTTTCATGCTGTCAAACACGGTTTCCACGGCGAGCTCGGCCTTGGTCTTGGTGATGCCGGTTTTATTTACCACTTCATTGATAATATCCAGCTTAATCACGTGTCAGCTCTCCTCGGGATTTGTCGGCAAGGTGTAAAGTGCAGATATTATTGGACTTTTACGCATGTTGTCAATGGAACACTTCACCTATAAGATGGCTTCTTTGCCGCACCACCAAAATCGCTCATAAATCAAGGAACACAGGAACCGATGGCAATTAAAAGTGACCGCTGGATACGCCGCATGGCCCAGGAACATGGAATGATCAATCCCTTCAATGACCGCCAGGTGCGTGAAGGCGTAATTTCTTACGGCGTCTCCTCTTACGGTTACGATCTGCGCGTGGCCGATGAGTTCAAGATCTTTACAAACGTAAACTCCGCCATTGTTGATCCTAAAAATTTTGACGAGCGCTCCTTCGTCAGCGTGCAGGCTGCTTCCGTGCTCATTCCTCCTAATTCATTCGCCCTGGCGCGCTCCGTGGAATATTTCAAAATTCCCCGCGACGTGCTGACAATCTGCGTTGGCAAATCTACCTATGCCCGTTGTGGCATTATCGTCAATGTAACGCCCTTTGAGCCGGAATGGGAAGGCTTTGTGACGCTTGAAATTTCCAACAGCACGCCACTCCCAGCCAAAATTTATTCCAATGAAGGCCTTTGCCAGATTCTTTTCTTCCAGGGCGACGAGCCTTGCGAAACCAGCTACAAAGACAAATCTGGAAAGTACCAGAAGCAGAGCGGGATTGTGCTGCCAAAGTTGTAAGAACTATAGGCAAGAGCGTGTTGTTCAATTGGGCTGCTCTTAAAGCAGAAATATATTTCTATGGTGATTAAGAGCTATAACCTCCTGATCGTAAGAGCCACCTGGCTATAGGGTTCACTCGCTGCGCTTGGGATTCAGGAACAGCATCCGCTTATCCCGAGTTCCGGTCATTGTCCCTAAAAATACTCCTTCAAATCCAGCTACTTGCTATAATCTGCGCATGAAAACACCACTGCTTCAACGCATATTTTCCGCTTTAATGATCTTTGTATTCCTTGTGCCGCAGAGCTGGGCCACTTGCGGAGGAGGCGGTGGCGGCGGCATGGGTGGCATGGGCGCAGGCGCAAGCTCGCAAACCTACCAGGTGCCGTGGAAGCTCATCAAGCCGGAAGAGCCGCCTATAAAAGAAGGGCTGGCGTTTTACTGGTTCCCCACCGGCGCGGATGAAGTACAAAAGTCCAGCCTGCGTGAATCGCGCACCCTGCAGCTCTATTCCCAGCAGTGCGTCACCATGGGCATTGTGGACGCGCGCAGCCCGATTGGCCAGAAATATGTTCCAGATGGCAAGCTGCCGGTGGCGGTTCTGGTGCAGCCGGATGGCACGGTGGTAAACAAGGTCGAAAACAAAAACGGCAAGCTCAGCGTTGGCGACCTGGAAAAAATTCTTGAAAGCGAGATGAAGAAGCGCGAGTCCGCTCTCAAGGAAAAAATGGAAGACGCCAAATCCAAGGCCAAAGGGGGCGACCACGACACCGCCGTTGCAGAGCTGCGGCAGGTGGCGGAGCAGAAATGCATGTTCCCCGGCAAAGCCAAAGACGCGGTAAAAGAGCTGAAGAAGCTGGGCGTAACCGATATGAATGCTGAACTGATGCCTGACAGTCCAAACTTTGATCCGGCGTTGAGCGCCAAGATCCAGAAGACAATGAGCGAGGGCCTGAAAGCTGAAAATGATTCCAATTACATGGAAGCAAAAAGGCTCTATATAGCCGCCGCGAAACTCGATCCCAACGATCCTACGCCGCTGCGCTATCTAGGCGAACTTTATCGCCACCACATTGGAGATTGGGACAAGGCGCGCACCACATTTAATCAGATCCTTGCTATACCCGCTGATCCGCTTTCACGCGCCGTGGCGCTGCACGGACTGGGCAAGATGACCATTCATGAAGGGGACTTCAAAAAAGGCTTGTCATTGATGGAAAGCTCCACCAGGGAATATCCCCTGGCGCTGGCGTATCGCAATCTTGCGGTTTACTGGAACTCTGAAGGAGACAAGGCAAAGGCTGACCATTACACACGCGAGGCCCTGGCGCTTGATCCGCATGAGCCATTCAACCTGATCTTTGCTGCCGCCTTTATGGCCGGCAATGGACATGGTGACGAAGCCCTGAAGATCGCCAAGGAAAATGAAGCGATTCTTTGTGCCTCTTACAATTTGGCCGCAATTTATGCGCAGATTGGCCAGAAAGATAAAGCTCTTTCCCTGCTGAAGCGCCATTTCTTTGAATATGAGCGTTATCAATCAGTACGCAGCAAGGAGATGATGGAAGCGCGCGTGGACGCGGTGTTCGCCTCGCTCTACAAAGACCCTGCATTTATTGCGCTCACCAGCGGGGCCGATGGCAGGCTTCCTTTGCCTAATATGGGCGGCGGAGCCAAGCCCGCAGGCAACTGAGATACAGAACAGCATATAGTCAGAACAGGGCATAGATTCAATCTGTGCCCTGTTCTATTAACGCAGGATTGATGCCCGCAAGATAATTGTCATCCGGGCCGGATTTATGTCCTGAATCCAGTTTCATTTTGGGAATTTCTACACATCCGTACCCACTCGCGACCGCATTTTTACTCTATTTTGCATAAAGATGCGGGTAAACTGCGCCGATAGAACAAATACCATGACACCCCTTACGATCCTCGTTGCTGAAGATGAACTTCTTTCACGTATGGTACTGGAGCGTTCTGTTGTGCAGTGGGGGCACAGGCTGATTTCCGCCACCAATGGAGAAACTGCCCGCGAACTGCTGCAAACGCGCAGCATTGACGTTTGTATTCTGGACTGGGAGATGCCTAAAGTTTCCGGCCCGGAGATTTGCCAGTGGCTGCGTTCAAGCAATCTCACAAAGACGCCTTATGTCATTCTGATCACCGCCAAGGAAAAGCCGGAAGAAATCCAGTGTGGTTATGAGGCGGGTGCTGACGATTATCTGGTTAAGCCCTGCGATCTAAAATATCTCCGGCGCAGGATCACCATGGTAGCGGAAAAAATCCAGCGCAAAGCGGAATGGCTGGAGCCTGCGACGAAAGAACCAATTTCCATCCTCTCAGGCCTGACACCGCTGGATATTTATCTTTCTGACCTGCGGCTGATGCGCCGCAAGACATAAGAAGGCGGCGGTGATCAATTTTGTTCGTTGATCACGACCACTTCTTTTCCCATGCGCCTTGCCACGGTGCTGCATGCGGCAACCGTTTCGTCATCAGTTTCCGTGGCGCGCACCAGTGAAAGTGATTTCATCGCGTGGACCGGATCAGAAAACTGCGTGCCGATAATTTTTTTTGCGCGGTATGTCACTGAGGCAATCTCACTCACACTCAGTGACCAGGTGTTGGAAGCCAGCATGGTTCCCGGTTTGCAGATTCGATCAAGCAGGGTAAATATCTCGATCTTGGATTCCATTTCTTCCGGAACAACTTCAATCACCAGATCAGCTTCACGCGCCGCCTCTTCCACGGTGGAAGCATATTCAAGGCGGCGCAAGGCCGCTTCTGCTTCGACTTGTGGCACGGCATCCGCTCCGGCCAGATAGCCGCGGATTTCCGCCTCCGCCCGGCGCAGGCTTGCGGGAAGGATATCTTCCAAAATTGTGCGATAGCCAGCCAGAACGGCAGCCTGGGCAATTCCACGCCCAACAGGTCCGGCGCCGATCACCGCAATCGTGCGGACATCCGGCATTCTCAACCCTTGTCCAGGCTCTCCAGCGTCTTTATGAAACTCGGGTCGGAGTTGCGCATGTAATCGGCCAGGCGCTTGCGCTCCTCGGCTGTCATGGTACTAATACCTGCCTGAATGCGGCGTAGCGTGGCGGCAATATCATCCACAAAATTCATCATGCGAATCAGTTCACCGGTAGCTGGCATACTTTTGGGAATGCTCCTTTTCCTAAACAACCATTTTCAACTGTGACCGCCTGATTAGTAAAGCCATTGCAAAGAATTGTCTCCAGAAGGCGGTCTTGGCTTCAGATTCACGGCCTCTCATTTTTGCATCCAAGTCACTGGCAGTTGACGTGTCTCATGCGAGCCAATCCATCAATACTTACAACAGAATCCAGCGGAATCTCAGAGTGCCTTGATCGTCTGGCATCGGAAAAACGCGCTGCGCGCCCGCTTTCCACATATCGTTTGCAGTTTCATGCCGGTTTCCGCTTTGAAAATGCCCGGCAGCTTGTGGGATACCTGCATGCGTTGGGAATTTCTCATGTATATTCCTCGCCCATCCTCAAGGCGCGTGCCGGAAGTCCGCATGGCTATGACATTACGGACCACAACCAGATCAATCCCGAAATCGGCAGCTATGAAGAGTTAAAAGACCTGGTCCGTGAGCTGAAAAATTATGGGATGGGACAAATCCTTGATTTCGTCCCCAACCACATGGGCATTGGTCCGGGGACCAACCCGTGGTGGTGGGATGTGCTTTCCAACGGACGCGCCTCAGAGTTTGCGGAATTTTTTGATCTTGACTGGGACCCGCTGAAACCTGAGTTGCGCAACAAACTTTTGCTGCCCATCCTGGGCGACCAATATGGCGCGGAATTGGAAGCCGGACACATTCAGCTTGTGGCCGATGAAAACAGTTTGCATGTTGCCTATTATGACAAGCTGCTGCCGCTTGATCCGCAAACCATTCCCATGATCTTTGAGCCGGTGGTGCAGGAAGCCCCGCAGGAGCTGCGCAACCTGCTCTCCGGCCTGCGCAATCTGCCATCGCACAATGCCACAGAAGGCGACATGGTACGGCAGCGGCGGCGCGCCATTCCATCCCTGATGCAGGCATTGAAAGAGCTGCTGGCAAAATCTGCTGAGGTTCGCGAATTTCTGCAGACAGCAGTCGCGCGGGCCAATGGACACCCAAATGATCCCTCCAGCTTTGACCTGTTGCATCGCATTCTGGAAGCGCAGGTTTACCGGCTGGCAAACTGGCGGGTCTCTGGTGAAGAAATTAATTACCGGCGTTTCTTCGACGTGAATGACCTGATCGGCCTGTGCATGGAAAACCCCAAGGTTTTCGCGGCCACGCACCAGCTTGTCCGTCATTTGCTGGCGGACGACATGATCCAGGGGCTTCGGATTGATCACTGTGATGGCCTGCTGAATCCGCTGCAATACATGGTCCGCCTGCAAATGCTCTATGCCGCCAGCCAGTGCAGCGGCGCAACGCCTCATCCGCCGCTGGCGGAAAATGGCATTGAACTGGAGATGCAGCAGGTCTTTGGCCAGCATGACTGGATGAACCAGAGCGCTTTCCTCTATACCGTGGTTGAAAAAATTCTTGAGCCGGGTGAAGACTTACCGCCCGAATGGCCGGTGGATGGCACCTCAGGTTATGACTTTACTACTCTGGTCAACGGCATTTTTATTGAACGCCGCAATGAGCGCGCTTTCACCAACCTTTATCAACGTTTCACCGGCACCTCTTATGACGTGGATACGTTGATCTACAACAGCAAAAAGCTGATTATGCATGCCTCGCTGGCCAGCGAAGTCAACGTGCTGGCCCACATGCTGGACGCCATTTCCGTCACTGATCGTTATGCCCGCGACTTTACGCGCAAAGCCCTGCGTGATGTTATCCGCGAGACTATTGCCTGTTTTCCGGTCTATCGCACGTACATTGATGAGCGCGGAGGG
>DASRCD010000586.1:0-4930 GCA_035653315.1 Candidatus Angelobacter sp. | reverse complement strand
TTGCGCCGACATGGAGGCTGCCGCATCAACCTGTCCAAAGTCTTGGTTATTTGGTGTTTGCATTCACAACGTCCCGTATTTCCGCGATCCCGTCATCGGCGAGAAGATCACTGATGAAAAAATATTGCGGCTTTATTTTCGGCCCTTTAAAAATGGGCCAGAAGGTCATGACTCTGAATATGCGGGGGATAAAGAGATGACCTTCTCAGCCCAGAGAGCGCAGCTCCCGGAAGAGAAAACTGCAGGCCCAATTAAATGATGCTTCGGCGCGTGTCCGAAGGTTAAGAAGCCAGCTCAATCTGGCCTCACTAATAAATCAGAGCAGAAGCAATTTCATGGGTGATTCACTTAAGCAATGTGAACCTAGGTGCATAATATGTCATATATTAAGACACTCTACAACGTGAGTTTTCTAAAATTTATAGGTTAGAAAATGGAATTTAATCCATAGCAATGAGCTGGTTATTCTTGACGAAGTATTTGGGCAGGTTCAATCCGGGAACTGCGCGATATAGGCGGAACGCATGCAAGAAAGAACAACAAAAACAGGGCGAGTGAAAGCCCAACATATGTTGCTGCGTCCAGTGCTTTTATTCCAAAAAGAACACTCTGGAGCAAGTTTCGGGTCAGGTAGGCCAGCATTATGCCGATTA
Source organism: Candidatus Angelobacter sp. (assembly GCA_035653315.1). Lineage (GTDB taxonomy): Bacteria > Acidobacteriota > Terriglobia > Terriglobales > Acidobacteriaceae > Angelobacter. The sequence continues at coordinate 4,277 of DASRCD010000586.1, read as the reverse complement.
GGCAGCCTCCGGTGACATAGGGAAGCATCTGAATAAGAAGCTCAATAAACAAATCGCGCGGGCGCGCACCAAGCATTGATCTGATACCCAAGCTGCGCGTTTGAACAGAAATAATGTAAGAAATTAGCTCGTAAACACCAAGAAGGGCCAGGAAGATTCCTATTGTCGCGAAAACTGCCAAAAGCATCGTATTAAAGCGGCGCTGAGCAATGCTGTGATCAGCCAATTGCCCAAGAGTCTGTACATCTGACATTGGTAACTCTTCATCAATATTTGTCAGAATCTTTTTAAAAGCTTTAGCGTCCATGTCTGACGAGCCCGAACTCCGCAATGCGATAGTCATATCCGAATATTGGCTCGATGGAAAAAACATTTCTGGACGTGCTGGTGTATCAATATTGAACTGCCGGAAATCACCCACAATGCCAACAATACGGAGCCATTCCGCTGAATTATTGTGCGGCTGGATAAGGCGAATGTGTCCGTCAATTGGATTCTTGTTAGGCCAATATTTTGCGGCCAGGCTTTCGTTCACAAGAACAACTTTTTCGGCACCTTCTTTGAGATCACTTGCAGCAAGAAATCTGCCCTTACGAAGGGGAGTGCCAAGAGTAAGAAAGAAATCAGGCGTCACATTTGCATAATCAGCATTTTGCGGGCTGTCAGGATGAGCGGATGGGCGGCCTTCAATCTCAAAGAAGGTGTAGTGAATCGAATATAAGGGAAAATTATCGGCAAGACTGGCCGAGCGGACCATTGGAAATTCTCGAACCTTGCTTAAGAGCTGTTCGCAGAATTGTTGCCGATCGCCGGCATTCGGATATCTGGACTTGGGAAGTGTCACATGTCCAGTTAGCACATTTTCAGAACGGAACCCTGGGTCCACTTCAAGCAGTTTTTTGAAGCTTCGCAAAAAAAGAACTGCGCTAATACTGAGAGCCAAAGCCAATCCGATCTCACCACAGACCAGAACGCGACGAAAAATAAAACCGGCTTTTCCTGTTGATCCTTGCTCTGATGTCTTTAGCTTGCCATTCAATGGTCGCCGCGTACTTAACAATGCAGGAAGAGCCGCAAAAAATAGAGCGCAAAAAATGAGTGCTGCTGCAGCAAAGAAAAAGCTTTTTACGTTGAACCTAAGTTGGTCTATTCCGCTGATCTCTCCGGGCCTCAATATGCGGATTCCGGCGATCTCGAAATGCGCGACGAGCACTGCAAGACCTAGTGCCACAACCGAAAGAAGAACTCCTTCCAATAGGATTTCTGCAATCAAAATCTGTTTTGGTGCACCAAGAGCGCGCATGATCGCTAGAGTCTTCTGCTTCGATACGGCTCGAATCAACATCAGGCCAGAAAGATTGGCACAACCGAGCAGTAGTACGGCAAGAGCTGCAGCCCAAAGAATGTAGAGGCCATGCTCGATATCGGGATCAGTATTTTCAGCTCTCAGTGAAACCACATTGGCGCTATAGCCTTTGTTGAGGTCGGGGGCGGCTTGCTCCAGCCGTTTTGCAATGGTAACCATTTGAGAACGAGCTTGGGCAATCGAGATATTGCTATTTAGCCGCCCAAATACAAACAATCGCAAGACTCTTAAGCTTTCTGGGGAGGTTGGCGGCTGCATTGCCAGCCACACATCTGGCCTATAGACGTAAGCGCCTTGAAAGAATGCAGGCAAATGAAAATCGGCGGGCAATACTCCCACAATTGTGTATGGTGCGCCGTTGAGCAGGATCTTATGTCCAACTGCTCCTTGCACAAAATGTGCAATCTCAAATGCAGCACTAACGATTGCAACAGGGCTTGAGCCAGACTTGCTATCATCCGGCGTGAAAGTCCGCCCGTGGATGGCATTGATTCCCAACAATTGAAAAAAACCGCTAGTTGCCCGGGCCGATGTGACGTGCTCCGGTGAACTGAGACCTGTCACGTTGTAGTCGGCCATTTCAAAGGCCTCAAGGCCCTGAAATGCGTCCCTTTGCATACCCCACTCTGCAAAGTTGTACCAAGCAACAGGTACGTGGCTTCCTGCCGGCTCTCCTAAAGCAGGATTTGTTTCCCAAACCATCACGATGGTTGATGAATCTCGATACGGCAGGGGATTCAACAGTATTTGGTCAATGACGCTAAACATGGCGGTGTTTGTTGCTATTCCGATAGCGAGCACTGCCATTGCAACCAGAGAAAAAAATGGATCACGCGAAAGTGAACGCGCCGAATAACGAACCCGCGTCAATACCATCTATCAAAGCCTTCGGTTTTCAAAAATCTGACCTCGTAAAAACTCTTTACCTTAAGCGCTCTCCCACGCCTAATCAAGAAGAAAGAAACACGCAGAAATACCTCATAATGTTTCACCTTTCATCGTTTCCTCTACTCAAAATATATGCTTTTGAGCATCTCAAAAGGCCAATTTTTAAGGTGTTAATAACATGATTTGAGTTTAGTTTTTCGAAAACAGGAACGTAAAATACTCAAAGTCATCGACAGAGAGAAGATATCAAACGGCTACTTCGATGGCCCGAGCTCGTCAACACAAGATATTTAAATCAAAAAGGAAGGAAAACATCCCAATGAAACAAACCGTTTCCAAGTCATTGCTCTGGATCTTTCTGATGGTGATATTAATAAGTGGAGCAAGTACAAATGCTCTGGCTAGCGGCGGCCCAGCCCCGCTTCCTCCGCCGGGTGGCCAAGGCTCCGGTAATTCCGGTAATTAAAGAGCCCAACCCAAAAGATAACTGGGATCACTGTCGAGTTGAGGAGATTCCCTTTTGCATTGTCGGAAGTGGATAGTAAGCTATCCACTTCCGGTCTATTGTCGATGCAATATTTAACCGCCCTCTCGCTTGCCCTTACGATCTTGCTACAGGTGGCGATTTGTGTGCTTTTGGTCTGGCGGAAGCTGCACAAGCAATATCCGTGGTTCCTCGCATACATCATTTATGCATTTGCAGAGTGCATTGCCCGCTTAGTGGCAGCGCGTAACCCACAGACATATTTTTCAGTTTATTGGTTTACGGAAGTTGGCGACATTCTATTCACCATTCTCGCGTTGCGCGAAAGTTTATTAGTAATTTTGTGGCCAAAAACACGATCAAAATGGCCTCAATGGATATTTTGGTCGTGCATATTTGCTGCTCTTTTTTACATAGTATGGGAGATAAAGTTCCTGCCTTCCAGGCAGGCCAGCCGCTTCTTGGCGATCATGTTGGACATTGAGTTTGGGATTGATGTGATCATTTCAACTCTCGGTTTGCTTTGCGCAGGTTCGATTTTCTTATTTGGCCTTTTAACTCGTACACGTGCGACCGCGATCATTCTAGGATTTACAGCAAACGCAAGCATAGCCATTTTCAGTTGGATTACACGTTCTGTTTTCGGAACAAGATTCAGGGTGTTAAGTGAATGGATACCCGCCATCGCATATATTATTGCGGAAATAATTTGGACGAGAGAGCTCGTAAGGCCAGAACAAAGGCAAACGGAGCCCACCCAAACAATCGAACAAATGGGCGATGTAATGAATAGGTACGTAATGATATTGCGCAGATATTTGGAGATTGAACGATGACAGTTGTCTGCGTGGCATATCTTGTTGCGCTTATTGCCTTTGTGCTTGTTTATCTTGGGATTTATCGGCCACTCTATTCCCATCCCTTTCCCGGAGAAATCGCCGACGTGATTCCGTCACTCTCAACCATTCGGCTGGTTGAATTAGAGCGTTGGGTCAGTGATGAGATGAGTGAACTCATGGGCGATAAGCTGACGCCACATGAATTAAAGCTTGCCCGGAAAGGGCGCCGTAAAAAGATTGCTGAAGCGTTAATTCCTGTCGAGGCCAATGCAAAATTATTCCTTGCCTTCACCCGCCATCAGGTAAGGTCTATTCGCCGCCGCCCGCCAGGACCGCGGTCGGAGCGTGACCGGCTCATGGAGGACCTCTACGAACTGTGTCAACATTGCTGCATGCTCCTGGCGTTTGCCAAAGCGTCTCGAATTCTTCTCGCATGGGACACACAAAGACTTATCAAGTTCCATCGTGCGATAGTGATGAACGAAGTGCGAGAATTGTTGATTCTTTTCTTGAGGTTGAGCGCAACATATGGAGAGCATTGCCGAGAAAATCTGTTGATGGCACTCGATGTTTGGGAATTGGCTGAAGATAATTTTTAAAATCCTCGCCCGACGCCGAGTGGCGTATATGCGAAACCGCCCTCTCTTTCCGAATTGCTGTTGGATATTTTCCCAAGAATTCTCTTAGCCCAATTCAGAGA
>DASRCD010000585.1:0-2884 GCA_035653315.1 Candidatus Angelobacter sp. | reverse complement strand
TCGGCGTCTCGCTGGCCGGGAGTAAAGACAACGCTGCGCCCCGTGATCAATTGAGGAAAGATGCTGGTGATAGTTAGGTCGAACGCTAAGGAGCTGTGGGCGGGAGCGCCGTTCCCTTGTGCAACGTTATAGTTCTGGACGCTCCATTGCAGATAATTGTTCAAAGCTGCATGAGTTACCACCACACCCTTGGGTGTTCCAGTGGAACCTGATGTATAAATCACGTAAGCAGGATGATTACTCAGTAACGGGCTGACGCGATCTGTATCTGTGGGGTTGTGCGTGGACCGCTCCTGCGCATTTGCAGCCGTGCCAAGTTCATCCAGCATGAGCAGTCGTGATGTCTCAGGTACGGTGGCGCGTAATGATTCCTGAGAAATCACCAAGCGAGGCCGCGCGTCTTCCAACATGGAGGCAAGCCGGCGCGGGGGCGTTTCCAGATCAATAGGCAAGTAGGCCGCTCCGCACTTTAATACACCTAGCAATGCAATAAGGATTTTTGGCGAAGGTTCCAACAGGATCGCCACAACATCTTCTGGGCCAATCCCTTCACTTATCAAATAGTGCGCCAGGATATTGGCCTGTTCGTTCAACTCCTGATATGTGAGCGTTGTTTCCCCACATACTGAAGCCACAGCCTGGGGAGTGAGCGAAACCTGCTGCTCAAACATATCCATGAATAGCGTATCCGGAACTGGCTGAGCCGTAGCGTTCAGTGCAACAAGTAAACGATGGCGCTCTTCCGGCGTGAGAATGTCCAAGGCATAGAGAGCGGTGTCTGGCTCCGCCACAATCTCGTCCAGCAGCTTCACATAGTGCTGTGCCATCTGCTCCATGCGCGCGTGATCAAATAATCCTTTGTTATAAAGCCAGTAAAAGCCAATTTCATTTTCAAATTCAAAGACGTGCAACTCCAGGTCAAAGCGCACCAGCAACTCGTCACCGGCAAGGCGTTCGATCTCCAGTCCTGACAACTGCTGACTCCCCATAGGCGCATTTTGCAAGGCGAATACAACCTGGAAAATGGGGGTCTTGTTCAAACTGCGTTCTGGCGCAAGGACCTCAACTAATCTTTCAAAGGGCAGATCCTGATGCTGATAGGCCTCCAGCGCGGTTTTGCGCACTTCGTCCAGCAGATTCTTGAAGCTCTGCCGCGGATTCAGGCGAACGCGCATGACCAGTGAATTTACAAAGAACCCAACCATCTCTTCCAGCTGGGCTTCACGGCGATTGGCAATTGGCGATCCGACGACGATATCATCCTGGCCGCTATATCGGCCCAGCAGCACAGCAAAAGCCGAAAGCAACGTCATATACAAAGTGGCTTGATTCGCCTGGCTGAGACGCTTTACCGCATTTACCTGCCGGGCCGAAAGCGAAGCTGTGCAATAATCCGCCTTATAAGTTTGCATGGCCTGGCGCGGACGGTCCCTGGGTAATTCAAGCTGCTCCGGGATACCCTGCAACTGCTTCTTCCAATACTCGACATCGCGAGCCAGTGCGTCTTCATCCAGCCACTTCCGCTGCCACAGGGCGAAGTCGGCATACTGGATTTCCAACGGGCGCAACGGGTTTTCACGCCCCTGCTGGAACGCCTCATAGAGCAGCATGAACTCACGATTGAAAACACTTTGCGACCATCCGTCCGAGACGATATGGTGAAAATTGCGCAGCAATATATGATCGCCCACAGCCACTTTAATCAGTTTCATGCGCAGCAGCGGGCCTGTCGCCAGATTGAATGGCTCCTCCCATTCACGGCGCATAATTTCAAGCACCCGACTGCGTTGCTCTGCTTCGGTTAAGCCGCTGATATCTTCTAAAGGAAGAGCCAGAGTGCGCGGCGGCTCAATGATCTGGACCGGCTCTCCGCCTATTTGAGTAAAGTGCGTACGCAGACTTTCATGGCGTTCAACCACGGCATCAATGGCCCGCTGCAATGCCTGAAGGTTGAGACTTCCGCAAATCCGGAGCGCCTGCGGCATGTTGTATTCCGCGCTGCCGCCCTCAAGCTGGTCAATAAACCACAAACGCCGCTGCGCATAAGAAAGTGGAATGTGTTCTGGCCTTGGCTGCGCCACCAGAGGAGCACGAACTTTCTCCGCATTGGTGACATGCTCCGCCAGCAGTTGAACGGTCGGAGCTTCAAATAAAGTCCGCAGTGGGAGTTCAACGCCAAAGCGCATGCGCACCTGGCTTACCAGCCGCGTTGCCAGCAAAGAGTGGCCGCCTAAAGCAAAGAAATCGGCCTCAGCGCCCACGCGATCCAAAGAGAGGACTTCAGCAAATATTGCACACAATATTTCTTCCTGCGGAGTACGCGGGGCAACATAGCTTTCACTGCGGCGGTCTGGCGCTGGAAGCGCACGCCGGTCAATCTTACCGCTGGGCGTAAGAGGCCAGGAGCCGAGTAACACAACTGCCGAAGGAACCATGTAATCCGGCAACGAACGCCGCAGGTGTTCCTGCAATTCTTGCGCCAGCTTTGCATCTTCCGCAGCCAAGGCGGGATCATTGCCATACTTGCGGTAATAGGAAGCTGGCAGAACTTTCTCCGGTTTTTTATTTTCCCAGCGCGGATTAAAAATAGCGTCGCATGTTCCGCGCGAATTGAATCCTTGCCACTGAACCGGCACACTGATTTGAGCAGCCATTTGCAGGATCATGTTGGGATCTTCGCCATGGGCTTTTGCGGAAGCGGCAAGAATCTCCGCTGGAGTGCCATTGAAATTTTGGTTCTCAAGAAGTTGCACTGCTGCCACGGATGGCACGACCCGGCTGTTTGGTATTTCACGGACTCCCACTGAAGCGGCAGAATTGTGTTGCAGAATGCTTTTCAGTTGCCCTCGCCAGATTCCCTCATGGTCCCAAACCAGCCACTGGT
>DASRCD010000584.1:0-3985 GCA_035653315.1 Candidatus Angelobacter sp. | reverse complement strand
TGCCGCTTACTTTGGCTGCGGGAAAATCTGCCACTGTGACCATGACGTTTGCTCCGGCTGCGGCAGGCAGCGTGACCGGAAGTTTGCAGATTACCAGCAACGCCAGCAATCCGGCTGTAAGCGTTGCGCTCTCCGGCACTGGATCTACCGTGCAGCACTCGGTTGACATTGCCTGGGACGCGGCGGTTCCGGCGCCTTCCGGGTACAACGTGTATCGCGCCACGCAGAGCGGCGGACCTTTCACCAAATTGAATTCTGCCCCGCTTACCGTGCTGGTCTTTACTGACAACACGGTTACATCAGGCACAACTTATTTCTATGTTGTCACTTCCGTCGCGGCCAATGGGACTGAAAGCGGTTTTTCCGCTCAGGCAACGGCCGTGGTGCCCTGATCAGCGTAATTCAAAGACGAAAACAGAATTCATTAAAAAAGGAATTGGCATGAAGATTTTTCAAAAGATGTATCCATGGATAGCGGTAGCGCTGCTGTTTTCAGCATTTTCATTACGGGCGCAGGTCCAGCAACCGCAGATTTTTTTCTCTGACATTGAAAGCGGCCCCAGCACCGGCGGACAGAACGGCAACGGCGCCTTTGTGACCATCTGGGGCAAAGGCTTTGGCGCCGCGCAAGGCACTTCCTCTGTTACTGTGGGCGGCGTCACAGCCGCGGCTTATCCTGTATGGTCAGATGGCAAGATCAGCTTTCAGCTTGGAGCAAGCTCTGTGACGGGCAATATTGTTGTGAATGTGGCAGGCTCTGGCGCAAGCAATGGCCTTGCCTTTACGGTGCGCGCAGGCAAAATCTTTTTCGTTTCCACCACCGGCAGCGATACGAATGCCGGAAGCTTTAGCGCTCCGTGGAAGACGATTGTAAAAGCCAAGAACACCATTGCCGCCGGCGACATTGCTTACATGGAAAATGGCGTGGCGCAAACCACGGAAGACAACTTCACCGCATATCTCAGCATGGACAACAATGGCGCCAGCAACTCCGGTACCGCCACTGCGCCAAAAGCGCTGGTGGCCTACCCAGGAGCAACCGTCACAGTGGGCGTGGCGGGCGGATTGCACTATGGCATTCGCACGCCGAACATCAGCGCACATGAAGATTACTGGGTGATTTCACAACTTCATATCATTGGCGGAACGCAAGCCATGGACCTGGGTGGCGTGGGCTGGCGCATTATCGGCAATGACATGCAGTGCCCTGGCGCTGATGACGAAGTGGGTTGCTTTGAGATGAGTGAAGGCACGCAGACCAGGTTCTATGGCAATGAGATCCATAACGCCGGAATCAATCCGACTTCATCCAAGTTCTACCACGCGGTTTATTTCAGCACTGATTCCAACCACATTGACGTGGGCTGGAACCACATTCATGACAACTTTACCTGCCGCGCCTTGCAGTTCCATTCATCGCCGCTGTGCAGCCCCACTTGTGGCGCGGGTGATACAACGGGATTTAATCAATTTGATCTTCACGTGCATGACAACCTGATTCACGGCGACAACTGTAACGGCATCAACTTTGCCACGGTCGATCCCTCTAAAGGGACGGTTGAGGCTTACAACAACGTGATCTACAACGTTGGACGCATGGACCCACTTCAGTTGGGTGCGGCATTTTCCTGCATCTACGTGGCCGGCATCACCAACAACGGCGCGGAGGGAACCGGCACGGTGCAGATATTCAACAACACGCTCTCAGACTGCGCGGCCAACAATTCCTCAAACGCGCAGGGCTCACGGGGCGCATTCGGCGTGGGCGGAGGCCCGGCAACACTGCTGATGAACCTGCGCAACAACGTGGCTTATCAAAATGCGGGAGAAATTTATGTAGATGGCGCTACCGCGCAGATCAAAGGCGACCATAATCTATGGTTCGGCGTGGGCGCTGCTCCCACGCAGACCACCAACAATCTCAGTGTTGATCCGCTGTTTGTAAACCGCGCGGGCGCTGACTTCCACCTCACCAGCACCAGCCCTGCGAAAGATGCGGGTGTAACCATGCTCCCCAGCAACTCATTTACGGCGAACCTGGGAACCACTCCCAAAGATAAGGATGGCGTCGCCCGTCCGCAAGGGACGGCCTTTGATATGGGCGCGTATGAATTCTTTACCGGCAGCTCAACTCCTCCGCCGACAGAAAATCCGCCGACGAACGTGCGAGTGACGGTGCGATAAACCTTATTAATCCAACTCACGCCCTGAAGCTTCTCACTTCAGGGCATTTTCTTTTGTGTTTATTGCATAAATATTTCAATGCATTGCACAATGCAGTACTATCAACCTCTTTATGGCCTTTGGAAAAACAGAGCCAGACATGCTTTCAGCCCTACGCAGGCTGCCACTGTTTACTGATCTCTCAGAAGAGCAATTGAATGCCGTCGCCGCTCAGGCCACCCTCCGTCATTATGAGCCGCAAGAAATCGTCTTTGCAGAAGGTGATGCCTGCCATGAACTCTATATTGTGAAAGATGGCAGCGTAAGAGTTTTTAAAACAGCCGCCAACGGTCGCGAACAACTTATCAGCATAGAACGCGCAGGCAGTTCGCTAGCGGAGATTCCTGTCTTTGATAATGATTGCTACCCTACTTCGGCTCAGGCGGTAACGCCAACACTTTTGGTGCGCCTTGATGCTGTCACATTTCAAGGCATCTGCCTGCAACAGCCTGATGTCGCCTTGAAGGTCATCAAAGTCCTTGCTCATCGCTTGCGACGCATGGGCAGCCTGATTGAAGATCTATCATTTACCACCGTGCGCGGGCGCCTGGTTGCATACTTCTTGCAACTGGCAAAATCCAAAGGACGCGAAACCTCTGCTGGAATCGAATTTACGTTGTCAGAAAATAATGAAGAGCTGGCGACGCGTCTTGGCACGGTACGTGAACTGATATCGCGCAATATGGGCCGCCTGCACAATGAAGGGCGGATTCATATTCAACGCCGCACTGTTACTGTTCCTGACTTAAAAGCGTTGCAGGCAGAGATTGATCGCGACAAATAAACTTACTGCCGCGTGACATAAGTCATCGCACTTACAAAGCTATGCTTTTATCCTCCAGACAGTTTGGAGATAGAAATGGCTTACGTGATTGCAGAACCCTGCATTGGAACAAAAGATACGGCTTGCGTAGACGCTTGTCCGGTTGATTGTATTCATCCCAGAAAAGACACAAATAGTTTTGCCGTCGCACAACAGCTCTTTATTGATGCGGAAACCTGCATCTGTTGTGCCGCGTGTGTGCCGGTCTGTCCTGTTTCCGCGATTTATGCCGAGGAAGATCTACCCGAAAAATGGCGGCATTTTACGCAATTGAATGCTGATCATTTCCGGAGTTGAATATTTGACCCTTTATTTCAGCCTCGTTAGACTGAAAGATTAGCGGTACACCCATAGGCGTACCTGAACCCCTTATGTCCCAAGCCAATATCCAAGTCACGCTTCCTGACGGAAGCAAAAAAGAAGTTCCGCAAGGCACTACGCCGCTGGAGATCGCTAAGTCCATCAGTCCGAGACTGGCGGATGCGGCGCTTGTCTCAAAAATCAAGCCTTCTGGCGCACAGCCTGCCGCCTCATTGCAGGAGCAGGCAGGCGAGGCAAAGACTCCGGCCAGCATGCACGCGCACCAGTCCAAAGATGGCTGGCAGTTTGCCGACTTGAGCAAGCCGCTGGAACAGGACGTTGAATTGCGGTTGATGACGGACCGCGATCCCGAGGCGCTGGAAGTTTATCGCCATTCTTCCGCGCACGTGCTGGCCACGGCCGTGCTTGAGCTGTTTCCTGAGACCAAGCTGGGCCACGGGCCGGCAACCGAGAGCGGCTTCTTTTACGATTTTTACCGGCCAACGCCGTTTACGCCGGAAGACCTGGAAAAGATTGAGAAGAAAATGCAGGAGGTGGTGAACCGCGACGAGAAGTTTGAGCGCGAGTTCATTCCGCGCGAAGAAGGGCTGAACCGCTTTAAGCAAGAAGGCGACTTCA
>DASRCD010000583.1:0-5064 GCA_035653315.1 Candidatus Angelobacter sp. | reverse complement strand
AACCGCCGCCACCGTTCTGCAGGGTCCAGATTTCGCGTGTACCCGGCTTTGGTGCCGCGGCAATCCGGCCATAATCGGCAGTCAGCATGGTTCCACCGTCTGTTTTTACACCCCATGGATCCTGATCGGTCGGATCGCTTGGATTGGTCGCGCCACGTCCGAATTCGAAAACGCGTTCGCGGACAACCGGGATCTGCGACAGATCGGGATTTGGAATCATCTGTGCAGGAACCTGGCTCAGGTCGGGCTTTGCCGGGTTCTTGGTGATGCGGAATTCCAGGAACTTACCAACACAAGGATCGTTCGACGCTCCGCTCAGCGCGGCAGAAAGACTCAGGTCAGCCGAAGGCTTCTTGCCGTCCTGGTGTTCGCACAGATTCACCATCCAGACTTTATCGCCGACGTTGTAGCGCGAGAAGTCAATCACGATGTCATAACGTTCTGCGATGCCTTGTTCGTCAAGCTGGGTCAGGGCCACAGGTTGAGGCAGCAGGTTGCCGTCATTGGCAATCTGGATCATCTGCGAACCATCGCTCAGTGCAATCTTGAAGAAGCGGGAAACGCTGGCATTCAGGATGCGGAAGCGGTACTTGCGGCGCTCCACTTCAAAGTATGGCCTGTAGCAGAGGTTCACGGTCATTACGTCGCCGATAAATCCATCAAGCTGGAAGATATCGAAGTAGAGCTGTCCGTTGGCGTCCCATGCTTTATCAGCCAGCATCAGGTTGATGTCATAATCCAGGTTGCCCCAGGAGTTTGCCGTACCAGAAGGCAGCCGCAGGTTTACGCCATCATTGATTTCTTCGTTACCACGATCCAGCGCGCTGTAAATGTTGAACATAGCAGCGTTGCCCTTATACACGTTCTGTGAAGTAAAGCTGAACATGTGATCGTGGAACCAGTGGGTGGACATGGTTTCATGCCAGTCACCAGGGACTTTCACGATTCCGCCGTTATCATCCGGGCTGCCGGCGCGTGGGTCGGTTGCGTCGACGTTGATGCTGTCATGTCCGGCAAGAATGATCGGCCAGTGATAGTCATAGAACTGTCCCGGGAAGAAGAATGCGCCGGTAAAGCCGTCATTCTCTGCTCCGTGGTGGCCGTTGTGCTCGTGGGTTGAAATCGTGTGGCGTCCGAATCCGCCGTTCTGGGTTACATCCGCGAGCAATCTGTTGTGATGACGGAATATGATCGGTTCGCCGTAACGGCCAATCGCCAACTTTGGCGGAATGGTGCCGTCAAATGTCCACATGGCCAAGGGACCCTGGTCAGGCAAATTGGGGTGGAACTTTGGATGAATACTCTGGCCATTCTTTGTATTGATCTTGGCGCCTTCCTGCGTGGCTTCAATCAGGACTTTGGGAGCGAATTCATCAAAACGCTGGTGCGCCCAATCCTGTCCCGGCGGACGTCCTTCCATTGGACCAAACCCACCGCCCAATGCGGGATCCATTGCGATAGCAGTCTGATTGGAAAGGGCAGTCGGGGCTGGTGTAGCGGCTGAAATCGGTTGACGATCCAGAAGCTCAAAGCGAAGCATGGGCTGCGTGAAAGCCAGACCGTTCAAGCCAGGGCTGGGCGGCGCGCCTGTGGGACCATTCAGCGTGCTGGCATAAGCGCTTTTTACGAAAGGGTTAAGACCATGAATTGGGGCAAGTGCACCACCGGTTGTGATTAAGCCCCATTTAATTAAATCGCGGCGGGAAACCTTGCCTTGTGAATAGGCGGCTACGATTTCTGCGCGGTTTTTTCTAGCATTCTCTGCTTCTCTGATTCTTGCTTTGGAAGAGTTTTCAGACAGAAAAAACCCATCAGGTTGTTTACGGCTCATTTGGCTGCGCTCCTTAATGTGACTGCAACCGGCCGGGTATCAAAGACCTCGGCGCGGAATCGGGTTGACGCATGGCCGGGTCCTTATTTGTCCTCTCTGGACCTGTGCTCAAATCGCTGACCTGGCATAGTGCAATTGACCGCAACACTTTTGCAGTGGTCGCTCGAACTACGCTTGCCGGAAGGCGATGTCAACCGTCAAAAGGAGAATGCCTTTGCGCGATTAAAGAAGAACAAGAAAAAAATTAAAGTTTCAAAAGATTGATGACGAGACCGGTTCTGTCTGCGACGATGGCAAAAAATATGAAGGTGAACAGGTGAAATAATAAAGAATTGAAGAAAAAGCAGCGTTTTTACGGGTCTTACAGCATTAAGCCGGAGGCCATGTTACAAAAGTTACTTCATTTAACCTTAAGAACAACCACAGTCTGATCGTCAAATACCTCAGCGCCGGCCGCAAAATCCGCTGCGGCTTGAAAAATGGCATCCACAATTTCCCGTGCTGAGCCATTCGCATTTTTCGCGATCACATGCTCTACGCGATTACGGCCAAACTGCTCATCTTTTGGATTGCTGGCGTCAACAATGCCATCACTAAAGAAGACAAATACATCGCCTGACTTGGCGTGAATCGTGATCTCATCGTAAGAAACATCTTCAAACATGCCTAATGGCAAACCGGCTGCCTCAAGCATGTGCGCATGACCATCATGGCAATAAATAGGGCGGGGAAGCCCGGAGTTGGAGACACGCATGGTCTTTTTGACGTCGTCCCAAAGCGCACAAGTAAGCACAAGATATTGTGCGTCCAGCCGGCGATGGTTCAATGAATGATTGATGGCATTCAGCATCTCTGAAGGAGAAGGTTCATCGCGCGCCAGGCTGCGCAAAATACCGCTGACCAGCGCCGCATATAAAGCTGCCGGAGCGCCTTTACCGCTCACATCACCGACCACAATGCAAGCCTGGGGAAGCGTATAGTCAAGAAAATCGTACAGGTCTCCGCCAATGGCATGAGCAGGATTGAACCGTGCTGCAACCTCGGCGTTCGGCATGCTGGGGCAAGTTGGCGGAAGCAGGTGATGCTGGACCTCCCGTGCCATGGCCAGGTCGCGTTCCATTCGTTGTTCTTCACGGGCAATGCGCTCGTAAAGAGTGGCGTTTTCAATAGCAATGGCCACCTGTGCCGCCAGCGTGGTTACCGTGCGCACATGCTCTTCAGTGAAATAACCGCGTCGTGTGTGCTCCAGGTCAAGCACGCCGATGACTTCATCTTTATAAATAAGCGGTACACAAAGCTCTGAGCGTGTCTCCGGATTGGCTTTGATATAACGCGGATCACGTTTGACATCCGGCGCCAGCACTGCTTTTTTGCTCTGGACCGCCGCGCCCACCAATCCGCGTTCTACCGGAATATCATGTTTAAGCTGAATACTTTCCTTAAAGCGCACGGAAAAGCGATGGACCAGCTTTTGCTTGCTCGCATCCAGCAGCAAAATCGAGAACATCTGGTAATCAATCACCTTTAATAGCAGATCGCCAACACGTTTCAGCAACTGGTCAAGGTTCAGGATGGAGGTAAGGTCGCGGCTGATATCATTCAATAAAGCCAGCGTGCCTGCCTGTTTTACAATCCGTGTATATAGACGCGCATTTTCAATGCTCACCGCGATCCGCGAGGCAATCAGCGACAGTACGCGGGCATGTTCTTCCTTAAAATATCCGGGTTCCCGTGCTTCCAGGTCCATCACGCCAATTACGCGGTTCTTATTGATCAGCGGCACGGCCAATTCAGAACGGACGCGCGGAACCGCCTCAATATAATGCGCATCTTTGGAAACGTCATCTACCAGAATGGCAGTGCGTTCCTTCACTGACCGTCCCGTCACGCCTTCGCCCACTTTTACACGAATTCGCTCAGCCACTTCCGGCAGATGGCCGATCTGAAAACGGAAGCGCAGTTCCTGTGATCGCTCATTAAGCAGCAGAATGGAGAAAATTTCGTAATTAATAACCCGTTTCACCACCTCCGCTACGCGCTGCAGCAGGGTATCCAGGTCAAGCGTGGTGTTCAGTACGTCGGCAACTTCTATAAGAAGCGACTCAACGTCCACGCGCGGCGGTGGTGTGGAAGTAACCATAGAGTCCATCATTGATGATAACAGTAGGAGTGTGCCGTGAGATGGCAGGAACCAGATTTAAAAAGCTGGCCGCTCAGGGTTTTGTGTTCCAAGCGGCCAGTATCCATTTGATAAAACAATGGTGGCTAGAATCGATACACAATCCCTAAGGAATATCGAGCATCTTTTTGCGTATCCGAAAAGACATGGGCACCGTGATAATCGAGCTGGACTGGACGAAACGCAAAGCTTGAATTGAGGTCAATATCCACGCCTCCCCCAAGCACCCAGGCAGCACCTGTATTACTTGGGCCACCGCTGTCTATGCTGGCGTGAGCAATGCCAAACAGGCCGTGAGTAAAGAAGCGCAGCCGGTTGCTCCGAAAAGAAAGTTGCGGACCAAAAAGGACATTGTATTCACGCCCTTCAACACCAGAAAAGGATTTGTAATTACCGCTGAAATCGGCTTTCAGTCCAAACCAGTTGTGTACGTTGCCAGTCAGCGCCGCTTCCCATCCGCTGGCATGGGAAAAAGTGTCGCCATTCAGCAGAGAATATCCAAGATATATATCACCACCCGAGCCTTCATGGCTTATGTCACGGGTTGTTTGGCCTTGGCTTGCAATTGAAACGAGAAAAAATATGAGAATAAAAACAGACTTGTGCATTTCAGATTCTTCTCCTGAAATTTTTCAATATTTATTGTGACGAAGAAGCACAGAAAAGGACGAAAAATATCTATGTAATCCCGTTATGAATGGGATGCGCCCGGAATCAGGTTAGCTTGTGTTTTGGCTGTGAACTCAGGCGCGCCAAGCTCATGCATAATCGCCACACTCGCGCTTGCGCCAATCCTGTTAGCTCCGGCATCCAGCATGGTGTTGGCCTGCGCGGCGGTGCGAATACCACCTGAAGCTTTTACACCGGCATGGTCGCCAACAACGCCCCTCATAAGTGAGACATCGCCTGGCACGGCCGAACCAAAAAAGCCCGTAGCAGTCTTCACAAAGTCAGCTTTTGCCGCAAGGCTAAGCTGGCAACTCAGAATCTTTTCTTCCAACGTCAAAAGGGGAGTTTCAAGTATTACTTTAACTATTGCGCCACTGCCGTGGGC
>DASRCD010000582.1:0-3104 GCA_035653315.1 Candidatus Angelobacter sp. | reverse complement strand
GGTAGCCTCAAAACTAATAACGTGGCAGCGAACGTCAGTGGCGAAGATGGCGTGGTACAGGCCTGCTCCGCTGTAATCCAGACGTGAGAACTCACGATCTGCCAGCTTGACCGGCCTGGGAGGAGCCTCAATATTCAGTGTGGATAAAATCGCCTGTTTTTGATTGCGCTGCAGCAACTCCAGGGAATTATTTTCAGAAGTAAAAAAAGTATCTTGCGCGGTGATCAGAAGTGTTCCCGTCAGCTCGCCTTTAGGCCGCAGAGTTTCCAGCACGTAATAACCTGTGATGGAAGGATTTGGTCCGCTAAAGTCTTCGCGCCAGTCCGGAAGCAAAGCCAGCGAAAGATCAAAATATTTGTTGATATAGGAATCTTTCTCCACTGTGCCGTTTTCAGGCTCAGACATCGGAGCCCCTGCTGAACTGGAAGCAAAGCCTGGGGCTCCCGGCTGCATAGGCCCATGTGTTTGGGCCGCACTCCAAACCGAAACCAAAATGACAACTATCGCTGTACTCAAGAATTTGCTACGCATCCAAAGCTCCTTTCAAAATGGAACATTTATTGGGCTTGTTTATAGATAACTTTCCTGCCGCGGATGTGTCTGCATCCGCGGCGAGAAAAGCGCCTCTAGAGAGAGCGCAGGAAGTTCAACAAGTCTTGTTTATCTTGCGTGCTAAGCAGATTGAAGTTATTGATCACTGTATTGGCTTCAGAGCCGCTGCTCTGATGGTCATTGATTGCAAGCACAAGGTCCTGCCTATGTCCGTCATGAAGCAGGAACAGCCGGTGTGACAATCCCCACAGGGGCGCAGAACGGAAATGCCTGCCATCGGCAAGCCCCTGAGTAACGTTGTCAGCCAGGCCAACACCCATATCGTGTACGGCTAAGTCAGAGAATACAGCCACGAATTTGTTGCCTTGGTTACTGGGCAATGAACTCTGGGCGATGGTTTTCAGGAACGTGGCGTTGTCAGAGTGGCAGAGATTGCAGCCAATCCGGTCAAACACTGCCTGGCCATTGTTGAGAGAAGCTGCACTAAACCGGGTGATGCGCCTGGGAGGCGGTGCGGAAAGGCGGCTCGCTTCGGCAAAATTAACTACGTCTGAAGAAAAATCAGACGGCGTACTGTTGGTGTTGAATTTGTTGGTTAGATTGATGGTGTCATCAGGAAGCGGATTAAAGAGACAGTTGGCGTTGCTCTGTCCCAGAAGGTCATTGTCAATTTGCCGCTCGTTGGGGAACAGCTCATTGCTCACGCCTTGCTCTACGTTGTAGGCTTCACCGGAAAATATGTGCAGTGATTTATTCTGCGCTTTCCAGCCGAAGCGGGTAATTGTGGCGTCATTGCCGCTTAGATTGAATAAGCCGGAAACTCCCATTGCCGGCGTAAGGGCCGAATGGTTTCTCTCCAGGTTTTCATCGTCAATCAATTCCACCAGCCCGTCACCCTGGGTCTGTAGCGGGATGCGGAAAATAATGTTGTTCCGGGCCAGGTTGGTGGCAAAATCGGGCTGGGTAATGTCGCAGGTGGTAATTCCACCATTGATGTTATTGGCATTGGAGGCATCTACCCGGCCGGTAATCACAAATAAATTGTGAACGTTGCCGTCGGTTTTGCCCGTCGCAAGGTTATTGATAAAACGGACTTCTTTCACGGCGCTGGTGGCATTAATGAACTGGCTGAGAGCAGAGAGTGAGTTCTGCCCGCCATCCAGCGTGGCCACATCCACTTCTGGATTGTGGGCGGGACTGGCTGCCAGCACTACGGGAAACACATGGCACATGGCGCAGCTATTCCCGTTGAAACGCGGTCCTAATCCGGTGCCGGTCTCATTACAGCTGATGGTGCTGCTGTTTTGATTGTGTCCGTTGTCCACGGGGGCGCATTGCCCATTGCTTCCCGGCAGTACCACACCTGAAACGGAATCAATGTCCTGGAATCGCCCCACCGCCGCGCAAAACAGATCCAGCTCTTTTTGACTGATGCCGGGCAGTGGGTTGGGCAAGGGTTGGCCATGATTAGCGTTGTCCGGGGTGGGACATCCTGTAAACCCGATGCTGCCGGTTTGCACGGTTGAACCATCCGGAGCCGTAACTGTGCCGCAGTCAGTAGTGTTGCAGGTTGCGGAACAAGTGGTGGTGGTTCCGTTGCTGAAAATGGTGGTGGTTCCTGGTGGGCAGGTGCAAGGCGAGGCGCAGGTTGCAAGAACGGTGGTAATGGTTGTGCTGTTATTGGG
This sequence comes from Candidatus Angelobacter sp., assembly GCA_035653315.1. GTDB lineage: Bacteria > Acidobacteriota > Terriglobia > Terriglobales > Acidobacteriaceae > Angelobacter. The sequence continues at coordinate 867 of DASRCD010000582.1, read as the reverse complement.
AGTTGTATCCACTCCAGGATCAGTCTGTGCATAAAGTATTCCGGCGCTGAAAAGACTGGCAAAGAGGAGACATTTCAAAAGATGTTGGATTCTCATGTTCACTCCAAAGGAAGCAAACTTCGCTCCGGGAAGGTTGGTTGCGTGGAGAGGTGTTAAGTTTTGAGGAAGTCTGGTGCGAGCCCATGGCCGGGGCAACAGCTGTTAAACCCGGGAAAGGTGGACAGTCTGGTTGGAGAAGGTAGCGCCGGATATCTGAATTTCCCGGATAAATTCAGATACTCTGGATGGAATCAGATGCCAACAGATTCAGCAAAGGATGGTGCATCAATAGCAAACAAATTTTTTACAATTCCATTTTGGGAATTCACTTGCTATGAAGAGGATCCTAGGATGAAGAATCCTCACTTCGGTAAATAGAGTCGATACAAATGACGCTTGGACGAGCTCATACTTGCGTTTAAATTTCCGTAATAACCAACCCTTCGGCAGGACGCAGCGAGACGTTCCCATTAATCAATTCTTTCTCGCGATCTAGGAATGTTGAAATTACGATCTCGCCTCTCTCGAAAGCAGCTTCTTGCGGTTCATGGCCAAGATTCAGAATGATCACGAAACGCTTGGTCTCGTCTGTGCGATGGTAACGAAGAAGAGGACCTTCTGCTGTTAGGTTTTCAACGCGGCCCGAAATCAATGCTTCATTTTCCCGCCGCAGGCGAATCAGTCTGCGGTAAAGATTGAGTATGGAGTCCGGTTGACGGGACAGACTGGCGACATTGATCTTGTCATGATCGCCTAATGGCAACCATGGTCGAGCTTCAGTAAATCTGCCTTGAGGTGAATTGTCCCATGGCATGGGCGACCGTTCAG
>DASRCD010000581.1:0-6761 GCA_035653315.1 Candidatus Angelobacter sp. | reverse complement strand
GTTCCGGCTGCATGTTAATGCATCGCGGCAAAAATCCTTCTGCGGTGCTGCGCACCGGGACTACGTTTTTTACTGCGTTCGCCTGAAGGTCAGTAGCAGAGATTGGCGCGGACTCAATGGCAAATACCTGATCAAAGCGCTTGGAAAGATGGCTGGCGAACAGTCCCACGCCTGCATATAAATCCAGGGCGATTCTGCCGTGGAAGTCACCTGCCACGGTCTGCACCAGTTCCCGCACCAGATAACGGTTCACCTGGAAAAATGCACCCGCGCTTACGCGAAAAGATTTCTCGCCTACCTGATACGCCAGCACGGGATCGCCTATTGTGTATTTAGGCTGGTCGGCTGCGCTTTCATCGCCTGGACTCCCGGCGAAAAATGCGATGCCTTTGATCTCTGGCGCTTTGGCTTGCAATGCTGCGGCAAAAGCACCCATCTCCGGCGCATCCGGAGCAAGATAAACTTCCAGCAGCATCTTGCTGTCAGAGTGGTCGGCAAAGAACTCTATTTCGTTGATTCCGGCAGGGACCTTGCCTGCTTCGCCCAGTTCCCACATATAGCCAAGCACGCGATTAATGGCAGGAGAACTGATGGGGCATTGCTTTACCGGCAAGAGTTCATGAGACGCCATGCGATGATAGCCAATGGCAAACTCAGCCCCGCCGCGCACCTTCATACGTGAACGATTGCGATAGCCCCATGGCTCGCCGGAATGCGTAATGATGTCGCCCTTCCATTCCAGTTTGCCATTGCGCAGCAGAGTCTCTTTCAGAATGGCGCGTTTATTTTCCAGTTGCGCGGCGTAAGCTGCATGCTGATAGTGGCATCCGCCACAGGCCATAAAATAAGGGCATTGCGGCACCGCCCGATACGGTGAGGGCTTCAGCACCTGGTCTAACGTCGCGCGGGAAAAACTGCTCTTTTCCTGAGTAATGGTGGCGCTGACCTCTTCCGCAGGCAGCACAAAGGGAAGAAAAACCGTTTTCCCTTCAGGAAGACGGGCCAGACCATCGCCGCCGTAAACGAGCTTTTCAACCGTTAAATTCACAGGTAAAAGAGGCTGAGACGTGGAATTTTATTCTTTTCAAACAAGCGCTTGTGCACAAATTGCTTCTGGAGTTGCTCAATCTGAGCACCCGGCATTTTACTGCGATACGGCGCAATCTCGCGGTCAGCTTCCGTCCGCAAAGCAAACAGCTCGCTTTCACTGGTGGTCATGGTCAACGCGGCCAGAAGCTTTTCTTCCATTACGGTAAGCCTCCGCTCCAGGTCTTCCAGCCGGGGCTGTGTTGCTGCGCTGCTTAAACTAGATGCCAAGTCCGTAAGTGTACCAGCACACTCTTCTGCCACCAACCGCAATGCCGCCGGCGCCTGTATCTGACGTAACTTGCGCTCATTTGTGAGGAAGAACTGGGCAATTGTTCCCGCTTCCAGCCCCGGCGCCGAATCGGGTTTTTCTCTTCGCGCACCGACGGCCGCTTCCTTCATCTCTTCCGCTGCTGTCAGCACTGCCTGTGAGCACCACGCCAAACCATTGATCTTCTGGGTCTTGGATGGACGGCGCTCATATTTATCAAACGCGTCGTCAATGCCGCGTAAAACCGCTTCCAGGGGAATACCGGCATCTTTCCATGTGGTCATTAGGGCCCAATCAAGCGTAGATACAGTAAGAAGCGTTCCGCGACGCCGGCAAAAGTGCTCCTCAATTTCCGTGTAGTAATTAAAATAATTTTCCACTGCTGGGCTTAAGATTACAGGAATCAGGACGCTGGCTTCTGTTTTTGCGCCGCGGCATTTCGCTCCCAAATAATGCGCAGTCCATCCAGCGTAAGCAAATCGTCAATGTTCTTGATGTACCTGGAATGGTCGCCAATCAGCGTTGCCAAGCCTCCGGTGGCCACAACTTTTGTATCAGAGCCCAACTCACCGATAAGACGCTCCAGAATTCCATCCACAAGTCCGAGATATCCAAAAAACAATCCGGCCTGAATGCTGCCAACGGTGTTTGTGCCGATGATCTTGCCTGGCTTTTTGATATCCACAAGCGGCAGGCGCGCCGTATGTTCAAACAGCGCACGGGCAGAGATGCCGATGCCCGGAGAAATCACTCCGCCAAGGTATTCGCCTTTGCGGGAAACCGCGTCAAAAGTTGTTGCCGTACCCAAATCTACAACTACACAAGGGCCGCCATATTTTTCAAAGGCAGCCACGCCGTTCACAATGCGGTCCGCGCCAACTTCCTGCGGATTGTCATAGAGAACGGGCATGCCCGTCTTGACTCCGGGCTCCACGAACAGCGGCTTGAGATGAAAGTAGCGCTCGCACACTTCTCGCAAAGTGGAATCCATGGGCGGCACCACGGATGAAATAATAATTCCGCGGACCCCTTCAGCCCCCACTTTGCCAATGGCAAACAGGTTACGGAACAGGACGCCGTATTCATCCACGGTGTGCGTCATCACAGTTGCCACGCGCCAATGCGCCAACAGTCGCGGGGCAGCGCCGGACTTGCCGGCAAAGCCGAGCTCGCTGTTCTCATAAACGCCGAGCACGGTGTTCGTGTTTCCTACATCAAGAACCAGAAGCATCCACACTCCGAGACAGCGGACGAACGCTGCCTGAAATTACCATGCGCAAGCCTCTATCTGTCCGTACGCGGAGAAATCCGCGCGGATCGAGGCCATCGGTTACGCCATCATAGCCGCCATCTTCATCCACATGGACCTGCTTACCCAGGGCATACGATGAGCGTGATTCCACACGGCGCATGATCGGCTCAAAGCGCAAAGCCGGCGTCCGTATGGGGCTGCTCATGGCGCGCAAGAGCGCGCGGTATTCCCGGTCAAGCGCGCGAATCAACGCCGCCGCAACTTCCACGCGGGAAAATTCCCTGCCGGCTTCCAGCCTGAGGGATGTGGCCGTATCGCGCAATTCTGCGGGAAAATTTTGATGGTTCACATTCACGCCAATGCCGATCACCGCGTGATGTACCTTGCCGCCCTCAGAACTCATCTCCGTAAGGATGCCGGCAAACTTTTTGTCATTCAGGATAAGGTCATTCGGCCAGCGAATGTCGGCTTGCAGGCCGGTGGTTTCCCGCACCGCATCCTGCAACGCAACACCGGCAATCAAGGAAAGCCACAGAGCTTCAGAGGGAGTCATTGGCGGGCGGAGCAGAAAAGAGGCGTAGATTCCAGTGCCGCGTTCTGAGTGCCAGGTATGTGCGCTGCGTCCGCGGCCAGCGGTTTGTTCTTCCGCGAGAAACACGGCGCCTTCCGGAGTGTCATCAGGATGCTGGCCGGCCAGCGCCGCTCCACGCAACGCGATTGAGTTGGTGGAGTCGGCCTGAACGCAATGATGAATGTTGCCGGAAAAGATGGTATTGCGCACAAGCGGCGCAAGCACTTCCGGCAGTAACAACTCCGGATTCGCCACGTTTTTATTTCCCTGCCGCCGGCGCAGCTCCGTGCGCTTCAATGTTGAGATCGATTTTTACGTCATTTCCGATCATTGCAGCCGGGGACTTGGTGATTCCAAAATCCTGGCGATTGACCGTGAGCGCGGCGTGCGCTCCCATTACTTTTCCGCGCTGGCCACTGATGGGCCCTTTCAGTTCAAAGGGAAGATCAACGTCCTTGGAGACGCCATGGATAGTCAATGTGCCATGAGCCACGTAATCATTGCCCTTTTTTTCTACAGATTTGCTCTGGAAGGTAATTTCAGGAAATTTCTCCACGTCAAAATAGTTTGCTGATTTCAGATCATTGTCGCGATTGGTGTTGTCCGTGTTAATGCTGCCGGCTTTGATTTTTACGTTGACGGAGGATTTAGACGGGGCCTTGTCGTCAAACTGGATAGTACCTTCAAAATCGGTAAAGCGGCCGTTTACCGTGCTTACGGACATGTGCGTGACGGCGAAGTTGACGGAAGAATGAGCAGGGTCAATCTTGTATTCGTCCGCTGCCAGCGCGGAAGCGCCAATGGACAAAACTATCAGCAACAATCCCAGAAATTTACGCATAGAGTGGTTGTTCTCCTTTGAACGTTCTTGATCTTAGAGTGACAGAACTAATTTTTGATTCAATCATTTGGCAAGACTTGCCAGCATACTGCCGTAGCTGTTTTAGCCAGCGCCTTTGAGTATCAGTAGTACTTATTCACAATCTGAGGATAGCGCCAGGAATTTCCTGGCGAATGAGCCCCCTTCATGCCTTGCTCCGTCGCTCTTAGCTTACTCTTGCTCTTTTGCGTTACAACACTCCAGCGAATCACCAGCGTGATTATCCGCCCGGAAAGAGTGTTTATCTTAATTGATTCTTAGAGTTACGCAGGAACCATGCGCATGCTCAGGTCCACGGCCTGGGGCGAATGCGTCAGCGCTCCCACTGAAATGTAATCTACACCGGTTTCAGCATAATCGCGAACATTCTCTAACCGGATTCCGCCGGAAGCCTCAATGGGAAGGCGGCGCGTATGGCTGTTGACGCGTCCCACTGCGGCGCGAACGTCTTCCGGCTTCATATTATCCAGCAAAATGCTTTCCGCCCCATTAGCCAGTGCTTCTTCCAGTTCAGCCAGAGTACGCACCTCAATTTCAATCGGTTGTTCCTCATGCCGGTTTTGCAGGGCTTTTTTCAGCGCTGCCGCCACACCGCCAGCCAGGGCAATATGGTTATTCTTGATCAGCACGCCATCGGAGAGGTCCAGCCGGTGGTTTTCTCCGCCACCGCAACGGACAGCGTATTTATCCAGCACGCGAAGGCCCGGAGCGGTCTTGCGGGTATCCAGTATCCGGGACCTGGTGCCGTGAATAGCATCAACATATTTGCGCGTGGTTGTGGCAATCCCGCTCAGCCGCTGCAATGTGTTCAGAATCACGCGCTCACAGGAAAGCAGCGCCCGCGCATTGTGGCGGACCACGGCAATGGTTTGGCCTTTATGCAGCCGGACACCATCAAAAATTTCTCCGTGGCTGATGACCTCAGGGTGGCCGATCACGTTGCGGTCAAGGTTTTCATAGATCTCAAGAATGCGCGCGATGACTCCTACGCCGGAAAGGACGCAATCCTGCTTGGCCAGAATGGTGGCCGTGGCGCGTTGCCGCGGCTCAATGCAGGCGCGTGACGTTGCATCGCTGGTGGCGCGATCTTCCTGCAGCGCGTACTCCAGTATCGCGCTGATTCTGCGACTATGCCAATCCATAAATTTCGACTAAACAGATTAAACCAAATTGCCTAAAGCATCCCTATTCTTCTTTACCATAAACGTGAGGTCGGCTTCCTGCTTGCGAAGCCCTTCCACCACTTTTGGCGGCGCTTTCGATAGAAACTGCTCATTCCCAAGCTGGCGTTGTGTATTGGCCAGTTGCCCTTCCAGTTTAGTTAATTCTTTGGTCAGGCGCTCACGCTCGGCGACAACGTCAATTTTCTTTTCGTAAACCAGCGCCACCTCAAATTTTGGGGTGGTGCGCGCACCAGCCTTTTGCGCCAGCGATGTTTCCACAAACTCAATTCCTTCCACTGCGCCCAACTGCTCCACCATGCCGCGATTTTCATGGACCAGAGCGCGAACATCGGCAGCGGCATGAATCTGGACAGGAGTTTTAACCTTTGGCTCAACTTTCATTTCCGCGCGCATGTTGCGGATTTTTTCTACCAGGTCCTGCAGCAGGGCCATCTGCTCTTCCGCCTGATCATTGAGCCATTGCTTGTCCGCCAGAGGATATTGCACCAGCGCTATGGATTTGGCAGGCGGCTTGCCATCATACATAGCGTGCCAGATTTCTTCCGTAATAAACGGCATGAATGGCGAAAGCAGGCGCAGCGAGCCTTCAAACACGTCACCTAAGAAGGTCAGTGCGCTGCGTGCCTCTTCCGGCGCGGCGGCAAGGCTGGGCTTGATGATCTCAAGATACCAGTCACAGAACTCGCCCCAGAAAAATTTATAAATGAGGTTGGCAGCTTCATCAAAACGGTAGTCCGTGAGGCTCTGGTTCACCTCGCCGGCAACGCGATTGAAGCGCGAATAAATCCAGCGGTTTTCCAGCTTGTTCAGGCGGTCTTTGTCCGCTCCGGAGGTCAGTTTCACACCGCCAATGCGGTCCAGATGCATAAACATGAAGCGCGCGGCGTTCCAGATTTTGTTGGCAAAGGCGCGATAGCCATCCGTACGGCCCTCAGAAAAAGCAATGTCAGTACCGGGCGACGCCATGGAAGCCAGCGTAAAGCGCACAGCATCCGTGCCGTACTTTTCAGTGACCTCAATCGGATCAATGACATTGCCTTTGGTTTTTGACATTTTCTGGCGCTCGGCATCGCGGACCAGAGCGTGGATATAAACTTCCTTAAACGGCACGCTGCCTTGCGGATGACCGGCCATGAAATGGCAGCCGAGCATAATCATGCGCGCCACCCAGAAGAACAGAATGTCAAAGCCGGTGATCAGCAGCGACGTGGGATAAAAGAGGTCCTGATCGCGCGTCTTCTCCGGCCAGCCTAATGTGGTGAATGGCAGCAGGCCGGAAGAGAACCATGTATCCAGCACATCATTATCCTGCTGCAATTTGCTGTTACCGCATTTAGAGCACTTTTCCGGCGCGCTACGGGCGACAATAATTTCATTGCAACCTGTACAATGCCATGCCGGGATGCGATGTCCCCACCACAACTGGCGGGAAATGCACCAGTCATGGATGTTGCGCATCCATTCAAAATACGTCTTGGCGTAATTTTCCGGCGTAAACTTGATCTCGCCTTTTTCCA
>DASRCD010000580.1:0-3441 GCA_035653315.1 Candidatus Angelobacter sp. | reverse complement strand
TGCTGGCTCACTCACCAAGTATAACGCAGTAAAAAGACGGCTTTGCGGGTTATTCTTTAGAGCGCTCTCGAACCTGAACTGCTCTAAGTGCAAAGGAGAAAGAGGGCGCAAGCGAGTTTGGTAACGTCTTGTCTTGGGGAGATCAGCCGAGCTGAGAGTCCGGATGGCGTGGCATTTTCATGACAATCGATGAAAAGAGAATCTGGAACAAGAAGCACAGTGAACGGTCGCACAGTTCATTGGCGCCTGATCCGTTCCTGGTATCTGCCTATGATGAATTTCTCGCCATACAACCTGTGGGAGAGGCTTTGGACGTTGCGGGAGGCGTAGGCCGCCATGCAATCTGGTTGGCGGAACATGGATGGACTGTAAAGCTGCTGGATATCTCAGAAGTTGGCGTTGCACAGGCACAAGAGAATGCCAAAGCCATAAATTATGGACGGATTACCACGGAAGTATTGGACCTGAGCACCGTTCAAGATCTAGGCCATGAAAAATACGATCTGGTTCTGGTGTTCTTCTTTCTCCAGCGCGAACTCTTCCCTGCTTTGATTTCGGCGCTTAAACCAGGCGGGTACCTGATCTATAAGACATATACATCAGAACAAAAGCGCTTCAGCAGTGGACCGAGCCATCCCATGTTTTACTGGAGCCGAATGAGTTGCTGCATGCGTTCCAAGCACTGCGAATTCTGCATTATCACGAGACAATACAGCAAAAGGGAGTAGCGGAATTGGTGGCACGGAAGCAGCCTGAAGGCATAAAGGTTAGATGAAGTCCACTGGCAAAAATAGTAGGCAAAGCAGCGAGAAATCCAGCGATCAGGATATCCCGCCGGCTTTCATTAGAGTAAGAGGTCGCAAGAAACGGCTGGGCAAATATGAGCCGGCGGTTCTCATGCTCATCTTGATCCTGTTCTTTGTAATGTTTCTTGCCACCCGGCATCATTGAAGTGTCTGCGAAATTTGCGGATGTTAGAATTTCTACTTATCACTCATGAGCGAACAGAAATCCGGACACGGTCACGCGGTTCAAGGCTTCCCCAAGCCCAGCACCAATCTCTGCTTTGCCTGCGGCAAAGACAATCCTGACGGAATGCACCTCGAATTCTCTCTAGATGAGGCCACACAAAAAGCTGTGTGCCACTTCAAACTGTCTGATCGATACACCGGCCCGCCGGGTCATGCGCACGGAGGCATTATTGCAACAATTCTGGACGAAGCCATGGGCAAGGTGAATAAATTTCGCGAAGTATTGGCTCTTACCAGTGCGATGGACGTTCGCTATCTTAAGCCTGTTCCGCTGCATGCGAATTTGACAGTGACTGGATATGAGCAGAGTGTGGAAGGACGCAAGCACGTGAATGTGGCCGAGATCACCAATGAAAAAGGCGAAATCCTGGCGCGCAGCGTTGGAACCTTCATCGCCATTGATCTGGAAAAGAAGTTTCCGCAGCTTAGGAATACGAACGGTGTGCCGGCGGAATCACAAAGCCAGAGCTAAAGCCGGCTATTTTATTCTTTCCACCCCTTATAACCGCCGGCAAGGGACATTACATTTTTAAATCCCATCTTCTTTAGCGATTGAGCGGCCAGCGCGGAACGGCCGCCACCGCCGCAATAGCAGACAATCGGCTGGTCTTTATCTGTTGTGATGGTATCAATCTTGTGCTCCAGTTGCCCGCGTGGGAGCGGTTTTGATCCGGCAATTGCGCCCGCAGCCACTTCGTCCGGCTCGCGAACATCAATGAGCGTGAAGTTCTCTTTTTTCTGCTGCATGGCTTTGAGATCCTCTGGCGTGATCTCTTTGATTTCGCGTTTGGCTTCATCCACCAACTGTTTGTATTCGGGCAGCGGCATGTGGGCTCCGGGGTGAAAGAGAAAATTGTAAAGCAGGAATCAGCCTTTAGCCATTAGCCTCTGGCCATAGGCCAGATCAGTTACCGCAGACGCGCGCAGATGTCCGAAGCTGCAAATATCAGTTCTTTGTGAGAGAATCCATTTTCTCCAAAAATGCTGACAAACATGAAAGTACTTCTTTCGCGGGAACAAATTGCCGAGGGTGTGGCCAGGATTGGAAAGCAAATCACGCAGGATTTTGCGGGTGAGACTGTGACCCTGGTGGGCGTGCTGAAAGGCGCATGTCTTTTTTTGAGCGACCTTGCCCGGCAGATCGAGCTTGACGCAACATTTGACTTCATCGCAGTGCGCAGTTATGGCACAAAAAAAGAAAGCGCCGGAGAAGTCCAGCTCATCAAAGACGTGACAACGCCTTTGGAAGACAAGAATGTGATTCTGGTGGAAGACATTTTGGACACAGGATACACATATACGTTTTTGAAGAAGCTGCTCATGGCGCGCAAGCCGCGCACTTTGAAGTTTGCCACGCTGCTGGATAAACCTTCCCGCCGCCTGCTGCCCGTGGAGGCCGATTACGTGGGTTTTAAAATTCCCGACGAATTTGTCGTAGGTTACGGACTGGATTATGCTGAGCGCTTCCGTAACCTGCCGGACATTTGCGTGTTTGCTGAAGATGCGGAAAAGTAGTGATACAATCCGTTTTGGATGTCACAAGTCCTGACAGATCCCCAGACCAAATTACGGAGCTGGCAAAACGTTGCCGGTTTCATCGACCATACCCTACTTAAATCAGACGCCACAGCCGACCAGATTGTGCAACTTTGTGAAGAAGCTGCTTTCTTCAACTTTGCTGCCGTATGCGTAAACCCCTGGTGGATAGGGCTGGCCGTTTCAGTCCTGCATGGCACGCCGGTAAAAATTGCTACCACGATAGGATTTCCGCTTGGGGCGAACCACACAACAGTAAAACGCTTTGAAGCGGAAGAGGCTGTGCGGCTTGGCGCGCAAGAACTGGACATGGTGATGAACATTGGCGCCCTGAAATCGGGTGATCGCAAGAGTGTGCAGAATGACATGATTGCCGTGGCGGAAGTTGCCCACGGCAGTGGCGCAATAGTTAAAGTAATACTTGAAACTCCCCTTTTGACGTTGGAAGAAAAGATTCTGAGTTGCCAGCTTAGCCTTGCGGCAAAAGCTGACTTTGTGAAAACTGCTACGGGCTTTTTCGGTTCGGCCGCGCCAGGCGATGTTTCGCTTATGAGGGGCGTTGTTGGCGACCATGCCGGAGTAAAAGCTTCAGGTGGTATTCGCACCGCGGCGCAGGCCAACACCATGCTGGATGCCGGAGCTAACAGGATTGGCGCAAGCGCCAGCGTGGCAATCATGCATGAGCTTGGCGCGCCTGAGTTCACAGCCAAAACAAAAGCTAACCTGATTCCAGGCGCATCCCATTCATAACGGGATTACATAGATTTTTTTCACCTCATTCTGTGCTTCTTCGTCACAATAATATTGAAAAATTTCAGGAGAAGAATCTGAAATGCACAAGTCTGTTTTTATTCTCATATTTTTTCTCGTTTCA
>DASRCD010000579.1:0-8685 GCA_035653315.1 Candidatus Angelobacter sp. | reverse complement strand
ACTGGAAAGCTCCCAAATGGCGCTGCCTTGAAGTTGATCTTAAAAATCCGGGAACGCCAGAAAAATGGCGTGAGGTAATCCCTGAGGGCGATGCGGTGCTGGAAGGGGTTTCAGCGGTAGGCGGCAAGCTGGTGGCCCGGACGATTCAAAATGTATTGCCGCATTTAAGAGTGCTGGAGCCCAGCGGCAAACTTGTTCGGGAAATCCAGTTGCCATCCCTGGGATCAGTTTCAGAACCGACCGGACGCTGGAATTCCAATGAGGCTTTTTACAGCTTTACCTCATACCACATTCCCACCACTATCTATCGCTATGATCTTGCCACGGGAAAGCAGGCCGTCTGGTCACAACTGAAAGTGCCTTTCGATTCGTCAAAATATGAAGTCAAGCAGGTGTGGTATCCCTCAAAAGACGGAACAAAGATCCCGATGTTCCTGGCGCATGCTAAAGGCCTGAAGCTGGATGGGAATAACCCAGTGCTGCTGGGCGGTTATGGCGGATTCAATGTTAGTTCCACTCCGGCATTCAGTGCACTGGCAGCGGAATGGATGGCCCATGGCGGCGTTTTTGCCGTAGCAAATTTGCGCGGCGGCGGCGAGTTTGGTGAAGCATGGCACCATGCCGGCATGCTGGAGAAAAAACAAAACGTTTTTGACGACTTTATTGCCGCAGCGGAATGGCTGATCCAGAACAAGTACACCACGCCGGCAAAACTAGCGATACGCGGCGGCAGCAATGGCGGCCTGCTGGTGGGCGCAGTGATGACGCAGCGGCCTGACCTGTTTGGAGCGGTGATCTGCAGTTATCCGCTGCTGGACATGATCCGCTACCAGTATTTTCTGGTGGCGCGCTACTGGGTGCCGGAGTATGGCTCATCCGAGAATCCGGAGCAGTTCAAATATATTTACGCCTACTCGCCTTACCACCATGTGAAGGCAGGGACAAAATATCCGGCGGTGCTGTTTATCAGCGGAGACTCCGATACTCGCGTGGCGCCGCTGCATGCCAGAAAAATGACTGCGTTGATGCAGTCGGCAACGGCGGGATCAGACAAGCCCATTCTTCTGCACTACGACACAACGGCCGGGCATTCCGGAGGCACGCCCGTAGGCAAGCAGATTGAAAACACTACTGACGAACTCAGCTTCCTTTTCTGGCAGCTTGGCATGAGTTCAGAAAAGAATGGTTCAAGTAAAGGTAAATAGGGTTCGTGTGAAGGTTGCGAATAGGAAACTGAAAGATGACTTTGGTGTCCAGCCAAAGCAGGAGGTGGAATAAAGCTCAAGGTCTGACATGCCGATGGAAGAAATAGAACGTGAAATGCGCCTGCTGTGGTGGCATGGTAAGGGGTCAGGCTGATGGGAAATTTACTGAACAAATCTAATTTTGGCGCACTGGTTTTTGCGGCAGTTTTTATGGTCTCGATTTTCGTGCTGCTGGCTGAAAACGGTCTGGGCAAGTAAGCGAGTTACTTTCTTCCGGCTGCTTCCACGCTTTGTGTGGGATCGGCGCCTTTCCAGGTGACATCCGCGGTTGGTCCGTAATTGGAAGGCACCGGCTTTCCCAGAGACCGCAGATAAACACTGAGCTGCGTGCGGTGGTGCGCTGTATGCAGCAGACGCCGCCAAAAGACCCAGATGCGCTGGCGCTGCACATCAAAAAACGGAACAATTTCCAGCCACCATTCCTGATCGCGACTTGCCATCCGTTCCAGGCGTGGCCGGCATAATTCTTCATTTCTGCGCCAGAAGGCTTCAGGCGTAAGTTCCCTGGGCAAGAGCGCTGAGGTTTCCGGCTCGCCGCCAAGGCCAATGAATTCCGCGAAGAAACGGCGTTCAGAAAGAAGCTGGTGCTTCATGATGTCCAACACGCTCGATGAGCGCTCAGCCGGCTTGAATGCCATTTCCTGCGGCGCAAATTGCCGCCATACGCTGATCACCTTGCTGGTTTCGCTGGCGTAAGTATCCAGCAGATGTTGAAAGACCGGATTGGCAGCGCGCGGCACCTGTGATTCTGGAATCGCCGTATATTCATATTGCATGGGCATATCAGTAGTTCCTTTTTGGTTCAGGCGGAAATTTTACCTCTGGCGGCGGGGAACTGGCACTCATGTTATGCACATAATAGAGAGAGCACCAGCGTTTGGCGTTACAGAAGTTTAGAAACTGCGTCTTCCGGGTTGTAATCTAATAGCAGCAATCCCGATTGGAGTATCCATTGCCCCCTGCGGTTGATGCAAAGAAGAAGTCTGCGGCACAGCAGTTGAAGTCCGTGTGGCCCATGATATGGGAATTGGTCCGTCCGCGGCGCTTGCTGCTGGCCTTCAGCTTTTTGCTGCTGTTGATTGGACGGCTTTGCGGGCTGGTCTTGCCGGCTGCGCCTAAATTCCTGGTGGATGACGTGATCGGGAAAAAGCGGCCTGATCTGCTGCTATTGCTGGTTGCAGCGGTGGCCACGGCCACGCTGATTCAGGGATTAACTTCCTTTGCGCTGACACAAATGCTTTCAAAAGAAGCCCAGCGCCTGATTACGGAGCTACGTCGCAAGGTGCAGACGCATGTCGGCAGGCTTTCTTTGAATTATTACGACGCCAACAAGACCGGCGCCCTGGTTTCACGCATTATGAGCGACGTGGAGGGAATCAGAAACCTGATTGGCACCGGACTGGTAGATTTCTGCGGCGGAATACTTACAGCCATCCTGGCGCTGGTCTTCTTGCTGAAGTTTAACGCGCAGATGACGGGAATCGCGATTGGCTTTCTGCTGATACTAATGGTGACGCTGAGCCGCGCCTTTAAAACAATACGGCCGATCTTCCGCGAGCGCTCCAAGATCAATGCGGAAGTTACAGGCAGGCTGACTGAATCACTGGGCGGTGTGCGCGTGGTGAAAGGCTACCATGCGGAAGCGCGCGAGGCTGAGGTGTTTGCCAATGGCGTGCAGAAATTGCTGAATAACGTTTTAAAAACGCTTACAGCCACTTCACTGATGGGACTGAGTTCCAACATAATGCTGGGAGCGGTCAGCGCCATCATTATGTATATGGGAGCGCGCCAAATTCTTGCCGGGCACATGACGGTGGGCCAGCTTTTCAGCTACACCATGTTTATGGGCTTTCTGATTGCGCCGGTAGCCCAGATTGCCAGCATTGGCACGCAGATTACTGAAGCGCTGGCCGGATTGGACCGAACGCGTGAAGTGCTGGAAGAACGGCGGGAAGACCAGGACCCTGAGCGCAGTATTGTGTTGGGAGAAATCAGCGGGCAGATTACGTTTGAGCATGTTGACTTTTCTTATGAGCCGGGGAAGCCGGTTTTGGACGACGTGAGCTTTGAATCGCGCCCTGGCACCGCGACAGCGCTGGTAGGTTCGTCAGGCTCAGGCAAGTCCACCATTATTGGATTGGCAGCGGCATTTTATAAACCGACTTCAGGCCGGGTGACGGTTGATGGGATTGATCTCAGCAAAGTGCGGCTGGATTCTTATCGCAGCCATCTCGGCGTGGTGTTGCAAGACTCATTTCTCTTTGACGGTTCCATCCGTGAAAACATTGCGTTTTCACGTCCTGAAGCCACAGAGGAAGAAATTCTTAAGGCTTGCCGCATTGCCCATGTGGATGAATTTGCCGAACGGTTTGCCGACAAATATGACACCATCATCGGCGAGCGCGGCGTAAAACTTTCCGGCGGGCAGCGCCAGCGCGTCTCCATTGCCCGCGCGGTGCTGGCTGACCCGAGGATTCTGATCCTGGATGAAGCCACGTCGAGCCTGGATTCTGAATCGGAAGCGTACATTCAGCAGGGCTTGAAATACCTGATGGAAGGACGCACCACGTTTGTAATCGCGCATCGGTTGTCCACCATCCGCCAGGCCGACCAGATTCTGGTGGTGGAAGCTGGAAAAATTGTGGAGCGTGGCAAGCATGCGGAACTGCTTGCGCTGAATGGCCGTTATTACGATCTTTATACCCGCCAGCATGGACTGGAAGAAAACCTGTTTCTCGCGCCCGGAGAAGGCGAAGGAAACAAGATCGAAGAAAAATCTGGAACAGGTGGAAGTAGAGGCGCTGCCGCGCCTGATCCGGTGAGTTTGATACGCGGGCAGGGAATTTAGATAAAGAGTGCGTACATTCCGTTGCGATGTAAATTGAACTAAATTTCTTTTTAGAAATTCATGTTTTCTCAAGACGTAGCCGATAGAGCCTTGAGCGCAATTTTCTCCTGCGCAGGAGTGTACATATATGTCTATTAGCGGCATTGGAAGCGGCGCAGACCTGGTAAGCCAGGTTGCTCAGGGCACAACGGCCTCAGATGCGAGTATTAGCGTACTCAAAAAAGCTCTCGATAGTTCAAATTCCACGGGCGATGGCCTGGCTTCGCTGGTAGCAGATGTCAGTGGTTCAGGCGGCAAGCTGAACGTTTACGCCTGATCCACCATCATGGGACACAGGCCTCAGCGCCTGTGTTTTCACCTGAACATCCAACCGCCATCACCAAGGGAGTAGAATGCTTTGCCTTGGTGATTCCTGCTGTTCATGGTGAATTGATGAGACTCTATTCCGCGAAAGCTGTTCTTGCTTTTTTCACTCTGTTGCTCATTGCACCTGCTTTTTCCGAGACTCCATCTGCTCCCAAACCTCTTGACCTGCTGAAACAAAAGCTGGAGCAGATTTCCAGCAGCGTAAGCGCGGATTGGGGCATTTACATTAAATCGCTGGATACAGGCGAAGAGATTGCCATCAATGCAGACAAAATCATGGACACCATGTCCACCATCAAGATTCCGCTGCTGGTGGATGTTTACCGCCAGGTGGATGCTGGAAAAATCAATACTGCTGAACGCTTTACCATGAAGACCGCAGACAAGCGTTTTGGCACCGGCGTGCTGCAGAACCTTGATGCCGGATTGAGCCTGACCTTCCGTGATGCGCTGGAACTGATGATCATCCAGAGTGATAATTCCGGGACTGACATGGCTTTTGCCCGCGCCGGCGGTCCGGCGCACGTCACGCAGACCATGCATGAATTGGGGCTGAATTCGATCACGGCGACCGGAACTTCCTTTGACTGGTTCCGCGCGCTGGCTGAAGCCGGCGATCCTGCATATGCGAAATACGGGCCGGAAGAATTATTTACCAAGGGCTTTCCTGACAAGCTGACCGATGCCGAGGTGGAGCGCTTCCATTTTGAAGGCAAGCATCCTTTTGGACTTTCCAATGCGCGCGATATGGGCAGGCTGCTGGAAATGATCGCAACGAACAAAGCTGCGAGCGAAAAATCCTGCAAGGAGATGATGCGCATGATGGGCCGCCAGCAGATGCGCACACGCATTCCGCGCTTCCTCTCTGACGATGTGGATACGCCACACAAGACCGGCGACTTTCCTCCGTACATCGCGAATGATGTGGGTTACATTGAAACGCCATCAGCACGGGTAGTGGTGGTCTTCTTCTCGGCGCACCATCGCGGCTATTACGGAGAACTGGAAGACGCCATTGGGAGAATGAGTGAGCAGGTGTGGGGGTATTTTAATTACCGGAATAGTCAAAAATAATGCTGGCCCCAAACTAACCTAAGTTATAATGTAAGTACAATATCGTAACTACATAAAATGCGCTTTGAATGGGATGAAACAAAGAACCAGGAGAATCGTGGTAAGCACGGCATTAGTCTTGAGACAGCCGCACTGGTCTTTGATGATCCCCAGGCGCTGAGCGAACAAGACCGAGTTGTGAATGATGAAGAACGCTGGCAGACAATTGGAAGTATCGGTGTTCTTGTTGTGTTGGTTGCACATCTATGGTGGGACGAAAATGGTGAAGAGGTGATTCGCTTAATCTCTGCCAGAAAAGCGAACTCGGCGGAAAGGAAAAGTTATGAAGCTCACAAAAGATCAGGCTAAACAGCTTCGAACCCTTCAGCGCATGAAGGACGAAGATATTGATCTTTCTGATATCCCGGAAAAGTTGGATTGGAGCAAAGCTGTTGTAGGTAAGTTCTATCGTCCAGTCAAGAAGTCGCTAACAATCCGCATTGATGCCGATGTCCTGGCATGGGTTAAGAGCAGCGGAAAAGGGTACCAGACAAGAATCAATGCTTACTTGCGTGAGGCAATGAATAAAACAAAAAAACAAGTGCAACCTGTCGCTGCCCGCAAAAAGAAGTCTGCTTCTTAATTCAAGAATTTTGTTTCAACCAACTTCATCGCTTCTTCTCTCGTGCTGATTGATCCATCCAACTGCGCATCTTCCACTGCGGCCAGCAGCTCTTTAAACAGCGGCCCCGGTTTATAGCCCGCGGCAATCAGGTCATTGCCGGTAATGAGCGGCGTGGGGCGAATCTGCTCTTCTGGCAGCGCATAATATTTTTCTTTCGCAAACTCATACAGGCTTAGATCGCGATGGCTGCTGGAGCAATCCAGCCGATGCAATTCAAGGTGCTGATCGAATTTAGGTAGCCGGAAGAACCGTTTGAGCGTGGATTCTTTCATCTTCATAATGTCGCCAAAACGCATGTGATTGGCAACCAGTGACAGCACTTGCTCGGTGTCTTCATTGGAAAGCCTGAAGCGCTTGCAGATTTCTTCCGCCATCTTTGTTCCAATTTCAGCATGGCCGTCAAAGCGGATACGGTCCGGCGCAATGCGGAACGTAGGCGGTTTGCCCACATCATGCAGCAGCGCGCCAAGGGCCAGGGTTTTTGAGCATCCAGCTGGCAGTCCTTCCAGCAGCATGAGCGTGTGAATCCATACATCGCCTTCAGGATGATATTGCGGCGGCTGCTCCACACCCTGCATTTTCTTTACTTCAGGCAGCACCTGCTCCAGCAGGTTTGTTTCATCCAGCAGTTCAAAGGCACGACGCGCATGGCCTTCCGTAAGCATCTTCAGGATCTCATCGCGTACGCGCTCACGGCTTACCTGATGGATTCGCGGTGCAAGTTCGCGGATGGCGGCGAATGTTCCGGCTTCAATCGCATACCCAAAGCGTGCGGCAAAGCGCACTGCACGGAGCATGCGTAGCTTGTCTTCTGTAAATCGCTGGTGGGCATTGCCAATGGTGCGGACAATGCCGCGCTCCAGGTCTTCGCGGCCTCCAACGTAGTCAAGCACCTTTGAAGTATCCGGATCCAGCAGCAAGCCGTTGATGGTGAAATCCCGCCGTTGCACGTCCGTGCTTGCGTCTTTGGAAAACTGGACCTCATCCGGATGGCGGCCATCGGAATAAGCGCCATCACTGCGGAAAGTTGCGACTTCAATCGCATAGTTGTCGCGCTCGCCCTCAGGTGTATTTTTACGGACCGGAACCAACACAACGCCGAACTGCGCGCCCACCGCGTAGGTTTGCGGAAAAATGCGCATGACCTCATTTGGAATGGCGGAAGTTGTCACATCGTAATCAGCGGGTTCGCGGCCAAGAAGCAGGTCACGCACGCAACCACCCACCAGGTACGCAGCGTATCCGTGCTGCCGCAACGTGCGGGCAATGCGGAGAGCCTCTTGCGCTTTTTCTGATGAGAGATTCACTTGTATTCGCGTCCGGGTCTTCTTGTCCTCAGGAGCATTCAATCTCATAATATTAGATGTATGCCTGACCAATGCATTCTGGGAATTGAGACTTCCTGCGATGAAACGGCCGCCGCCGTCGTTCGCAATGGCGAGCAATTACTCTCCAACGTTGTTTCCTCGCAAATCGCCACACACCAGCCTTACGGAGGTGTGGTCCCGGAACTCGCCTCGCGGGAGCATCTGCGCGCCATTGTTCCCGTTGTGCGGCAAGCCCTGGCTGAGGCAGGCAAAACCTATGAATCGATTGATGCCATAGGGGTAACGCAGGGCCCGGGATTGGCGGGGGCCTTGCTCGTAGGCATCAGTTATGCCAAGGCCCTGGCATTTGCGCTGGAAAAGCCCCTGATTACCGTGAACCATCTTGAAGGACACATCCACGCCGTGCTGCTGGAAGAAAAGCAGAAAGGAAATTTACAGATCAACTTTCCTCTGCTGGCGCTGGTGGTCTCCGGCGGGCACACGCATCTGTTTCTGGCAGAGCAGCATGAAAATAACTGGAAATATGCCAATATTGGTCGCACGCGTGATGATGCTGCGGGGGAAGCCTATGACAAAGTTGCCAAGCTGCTGGGTTTGGGATATCCGGGCGGCCCAATCATTGATGCTCTTGCAAAACATGGTAATCCGCGCGCAGTGAAATTTGGGCCATCGCAAATCAAGCATAACAATCGCGGAACACCAAAAGACAAGCAAACGCCGCATGATTTTTCCTTCAGCGGAATCAAAACGGCTGTGCTGCGCTATGTAGAGTTGGAAGGGATGCGCGATTCCGTAATTGCCCGTCAACAAGCTATTGCAAATATTCCCAAGCCCAATGCTGCAAGCATTCTTCCGCTCTGCGACAACAAAACCTTGGACTTGGTGGCTTCATTCCAGCGGGCCGTGGTGCATGACCTGGTGCAAAAAACTCTTGAAGCCGCTAGCGAGGCTGGCGCGAGAACTCTCTTTGTGACAGGAGGGGTGGCCGCCAACAGCGAATTGCGCGAAACATTTGCTGCGGAAGCGGCAAAGAATGGGCTGCCTGTGTATTTTCCTTCACGCAAGCTTTCCACTGACAATGCTGCAATGATCGCTATGGCAGCTTTTCCCAAGTTATGGGCCGGGGATTTTGCCGGAGCG
>DASRCD010000578.1:0-5300 GCA_035653315.1 Candidatus Angelobacter sp. | reverse complement strand
CAAAGAGTACGTCTTCCATCTTTGGACCCTGGCCAATGTTGTGGACTATTTTGTAATGCCGGCTAAACCAGCCTTTCTGGTCTACCACAATCCCAATATGCGTCGTTCCCTGGCCTAAGTCCCACGTGACAAGGTCTCCCGGTTGATAATCTTCGCCCCGTTCGGCAATCGGCAGTGCTTCGCTTTTGCGGCTGAAAAACACCATTAGATTAGGCACACGGCGATGGTCAATATTGGAGTCCGGCTTCTGCTTATGCCACCGCGCCTGGCTTGGATAAGCGTTGAAATTCGCCAGCATGTCCTCATGCACTTCTTTTTGCAAATCGATTCCTACAGCGCGATACGCGCGTATTACCTCGTCCGTGCACACGCCCGTATCCGCAGGCACATCACCGCCAGGATAAGCAATGCGCACATAAGCCGGATCGTAACGTACCTTGTGCTGAGTGCGCTCAACCGCGGCAGCAACAAAGCGATGGAGAAATTCCTGCCTCGATTCCAGAATAGGCGCCTGAGCCGAAACATAAATGACTGCAATTGGAATCACAGCCATGGCCAGCAGGATTTTGCTTCTCATACTCATGTTCCTCATAAATTTACGTTCGAAGTCTGTCGGCAGGATTTCGCCTGAGACTGGCGGAAATGATACCCTGTACATGTCTCCTTTCTGCGCGCCCGTAGCTCAGTTGGATAGAGCGGTTGCCTCCGAAGCAACAGGCCGGGAGTTCGAATCTCTCCGGGCGCGCCATGTTCCTTAGACTCAACCACTTAGCGGCATATTCAAATTTCCTGCAAAGGATTTTGACCTTATGCCTCGTACTTTTGAACAATTTGTAAAAGAGCGTCAATACATCACAAACGTTTCTGAAAGCACGGTGCGCTGGTACTGGTGCTCATGGAAGGCCTGGACAAAATATCAACCTGATTTCATCATCAACGCTCGTCAGGCCGGCGTGTCTGCCGCCACTCTCAACTGTTATCTCCGCGCCTTAAACGGATATTTCCGCTGGGCTGGCCTTCCTGTTCTTCCCAAACTCAAACAGGCTGGAAAGGTCATTGCGACCTATGCAGAAACCGATATTCAAAAGATTATGAAAGGAACGTGCAAGGGCAGAGCAAAGACTCTTTGCCTCCTACTCGTCGATACCGGGATGCGGATTGATGAGGCGCTTTCCATCCAAGTAAAAGATATTGATTTTGACAACCTGCTCATTCGGGTCATGGGCAAAGGTTCCAAAGAACGGATAATTCCCTTCTCCTTTGAACTGAGAAAAGTGCTTTGGCGATTCAAAGGCGAGAAAACGGGGTTGCTGTTTCAAACAAGGGATGGCCGGAAGGTGAAACATCGGAGCATCATGCGCGATGTAAAAGACTTTCTCCTGCGAATCGGGGCCAAAGTTCCCGAAAGAATGCTACATGCTTTCAGGCACACTTTTGCGCTGAATTATCTAAGACGCGGCGGGTCTGTCTTTCACTTACAGAAAATCTTAGGACATTCAACCTTGGACATGACAAGGCGCTATGTTCAGCTCACTACGGATGATTTGGTAAAGGTGCATCAAGGCTATCCCTGCTATCGGTCAAGCGTTAAAATTGGGATGAAATTAACCTATGTCTACCCAGCCTGGGATGTTGCAAATTTCTCTGCGACATCCTGGGCCTCTTCAATCACCTTACCGTACTTGTCTTTTTTCGGATTGTTCTTCGGTTTGAAAACTTCGAGTGCGTTTGAAAGTTTCTTACGAAGGTCCAATGCGATTTGAAGCGTTTCCGGCTCAGTTCTCAGGTCAATCGCTCCGAGCATGTAAACCATCATGTTGAGCTGTTTTTCGGTCAGCTCCATTTTTACGGATGTGGGTGTGTTCATTTTTCTTTTAGCTAGCATTTTTGCCAGCGGTGGTGTTGGTGTCATTTGATTTCTTAATTGCGATTATTTTTCTCATCAGGTCAAAAGCACGGTCGTTAATACCGCGAATAACCTTATTGGCTTTTACGGAATCGGCCAAAATATC
Organism: Candidatus Angelobacter sp.; assembly: GCA_035653315.1. GTDB lineage: Bacteria > Acidobacteriota > Terriglobia > Terriglobales > Acidobacteriaceae > Angelobacter. Next base: position 3,288 of record DASRCD010000578.1, on the reverse strand, counting down.
CGCGAGGTCTGATTGAAGTGCTGACGAAGGTCTGGCTCATCTTCAATTTTGCAAATTTTGTTTGGTTCCATTTTCTGCGGCCATTGGCAATCGCCCTTACCGCAAAATGGAGTTCTGATTTTCGCGTCACATTTACACATCCAATTTTGCTTTTAATTGTTCTTCGAGGGCGGCGAGTTCAAGCGGCGTCCAAATCTTTGGTATCATGGCCCTTCTCTGTAGCGGTCCAAATCTCTTGCCCAGGCGTTTCTTAACCCATTCTGTAAATTGAATCGGTTCACTGTGCGCCCAGAACAGATGATGCCTATAACAGAGAGTTACGGCGTTATCCAAATCCCAGCGAACTGATTTATTCCGGCGAGAAAAGATGTGAGCGCATTGGAGAGTTTTGGTTGTGCCGCAAACAAGACATTTGCCGTCTCTGGCTCTTATGACCTGGCTGAAGAGTTTATCGAGCTTAGTGATTTTTATTTTCAGATTTCTGTTTCTTAATTTTCCTCAGCACTTCTTTTTCCTGACGGCCAATTGCAGTTTCTTCGGTGGTCTTGACGTATTCGATGCCCAAGTGAGCAAATAGCATTCTCTGCATCTTCTCTTGCTGGTCTAATCGGGATTCAATGGACTTGATTACAGACTTGAGAGTTCGACATTCGACACCGTAGAATTGCACGTAATACCGCTCAAAAAAAGAGTGACCAAGTGTTGAGAATCGCAATCGTCAAAATCAAGTTGCGAATTTAGCTCTTTCAGTTCGCTTTTTAACTTGTCTATTTGCGATTGGAGCTGTGAGGCGGCTCCGGCCTTTGACTTGAGGTCGTTCAAGTCCTTTTTGCTTATGAACATTTTTGTTGTGTTTAATTTTTAACTTGTGCGAGTTTTTCTTTGGCGAGCGTGACCATTACGACGCGGTTCTGTTCAACGAAATACTCCATTAGAGCATTAAAGGCCATATGTGTAGGCGTCAAGTCGTTGTTAATAAAACCAGCCTGAAGCAGTGTTTGTGTATCTTCACTCAGTTCTGCTTTTTGTTGGTTTGTGAGAAAACGTGAACGGGACATTATGCTGTCCTGTTTGCACTCTTGGTCGTACATAATTTTTGTTGTTAATTAATTGTTTGTAGGTTTAAGATTGGCTCTTATGCACCTGGACGACACGCCAATCAAGGTCATTACGGAGATTCTGGTTTTCGGTAAACTCCTGAAAGAAGTCGTGTGGTCTAAGCCTGTACGGCGGTTCGGGCGTTCCCTTTTTAAAAAAACCATTTCTGTTCCACGTGGAATGAAAAAGCTGCTAGAATCCACTCCCTTTTTTAAAAAGCCGTCTCATGTGCTGATTTTGAAGAGGGGTTCTGGAAAGATGGGGTATCTCGCACAAGCCACATCAATTCAGTATGTTACAAATCATTCCCTTCAAAAAAACTCATCTGAATTATTTTTTAAGGTGATTTCGCGTTAACGTCTTTGAATAAATTTCGCGGATGGCGTTCGCAGAATTTATTATTCAAATCATCTCACATCCCAATAAATTCCCTTACCGGAATCAGCGTCATCCAGTCCTGATACTCGCCGCCTCGCACGACCCGCCAAGGTCGGCTTACGCCTCGAGTCCAGTTTTCTTTTAGCAAGCCAATGAGGGTTTCTCGGCCTATCTGGTAAAGGTCTTCGTTTCCGTCAATCATGTAAACAATGAAGTCAGCCCGAGAGTTGAGGATGGTCTTATGTTCAACTGCGACATTCCCGGTTTGCCGTGCCATCCGGTCACGTTTACATTCGTAAGTTACCCGAACGCCTGTTACCGGCAAAAACACCTTTACGTCATATTTGCGGAGTTCGGAAAGCGAGCCGCCAGGGATTGACTACGGGATTGAGGCCGTAGCTCCTTAACTTTTCCAGTAACTTGTTTTCGCAAACTTTTCCGTCTTCGAGGTCTAAGGGGAAATTGGGGGTTGCCGTACTTTTTAAAGAAGATAGGAATTGATTCATCCACGTACAAGCAGGTTAATTAAAAACTCTTTGCACTCGTCGCTTTGATTGTCGAGGTTGTCGTCTTTGAGGCTCCACAAAATATTTTCGTCGTTAATCCATTTACCAACCTTAGGTTTTATGGTGTTTGGATGCCAAGTTAAAAAACAGGCCATTCCACTTTGCGAACCAACAACTGCCAATTCATCTCCTGCTGTCAGCAAAACATCAGCAAGGCGAATTGGACGGCCTTTGATAGGCACGAATTTATTGCAGTTGCATATATAGCAATTATCATAAAAGTAGTATCTGTGGCGGTGTTTCAAATGCCCACAATCACATAAATCTTGCTTTACCTCAGTTATTTCGGGGTTCGCGGCTTGAATTATTTTTTTGAGTGCCTCATATGAGGCGTTTTTGGTTTCTTGTTCCATTTTTCGAGTAGATAAATATAAGGCGGATCTTCGAGCACCATTTTGCTCAAGTGATATTGCCAAGCTTCATAGTCCCAAAAATCACATCGGTCTTCGGGGTAGATTGCACAGAAACATGCCGGCTTCGTTCCCCAGAGCGCGATTGCAAATTTGTGAGAAAAGATGGCGTTGAAGTTTTTGGGGTCAGCGATGAACTTTTTCCAATCCTTAGGCTTGTAGCCTGCGGCTTTGAGCGCCTTCTTTATCGTATTGGCCTTGTTCATCTGTTGACCTCAATGAAAAGGTTTGCGAGTGCCTCCAATGGCGTTTCAGCACTTGAATCATCGTCGCCTACGGCTGCAATCCATCTGTCATTCAGCTTCCACAAATAAAAGCAATGGGCTTCTAAAGTGCGAATGAAATCATCAAGTGTAGGTTCTAAAAACCATTTGCCTGCGATTTTTACAGCGTTTGGGAAAAGCCGCGCATACTCTTCTTCGGTCCCAGGTAGGCCAACTTGTTCAAGCAGGTCAGAAAGACGTTTAAGGGGGAACTTTGCTTTTTTGAGAGCGGTGAGAACTTCTATATTCATTATGAAGTGAACTTTATTGCTTGACAACCCCTCAAAAACAGGGAAGATATTGAAATCTCTTGAATATATCCACAGGATTAAAACAGCTTGCGCCGAAGTTGTCCACAGAAACAGCGCTTGCATTGTGTGAATGGATTAATTTGAAGTGCTATACTTCCTTTAGATGCGCTGATGCAATAGCGTAGCGGTCGCCAGACTGCTGAAGGATTGCATCCCGAACGACTCTCATACTCATACCGTAAGCAAGCCGCCGATTTTTGGCGGTTCTGAAAGACTCAAGGATAAGTTAAAGCCAAAACTGCTTTACCCCTATGACTCTTGC
>DASRCD010000577.1:0-3588 GCA_035653315.1 Candidatus Angelobacter sp. | reverse complement strand
TCACCATAGCCCAGCCAGCAGATGCGCGCCGGAAGTCCCTGAAATTTGATCCGCTTGCGCGCCAGCTTAATCCAGCGATCAAGAATGCGATTCTGCGGAAACAGCTCGAGCACAAGATCATCAGTAACGGCAATATCAGCCGGGTCGCCGGAGAGCGCCACCCAGCGGAACGGGCCGCGGCCTTCACAGAACAGCGGACGGATATAGGCCGGCACAAAGCCGGGAAAATCATAAGCATCTTTCACTCCGCGCTGGTGGGCAAAAGTGCGGATGTTGTTACCATAATCAAAGGTCACGCTGCCCATTTTTTGCAAACGCAGCATGCCTTCAACGTGCCGAGCCATGGCATCAAGCGACTTCTCCAGGTATGCCTTGGGATCATTCTTGCGCAGTTCCAACGCCTGTTCCAGCGTCATACCGTTCGGAACATACCCATTCAATGGGTCGTGGGCTGAGGTCTGGTCAGTAAGAATATCCGGCAGCACGCCACGTTCTGCCAATTCAGGAATTACGTCAGCGCAATTGCCAATCAGCCCAACCGAGATAGCTTCCTTTTTGCGGACCGCATTTTTCAGAATTCGCAGCGCTTCATCCAGGTTATTCACCATGAAATCGCAATAGCCGGTTTTCAGGCGCTTCTTGATGCGTTCAGCATCTACATCAATTCCCAGGAAACACGCGCCAGCCATAGTGGCCGCCAGAGGTTGAGCGCCGCCCATGCCACCCATCCCGCCACTCACAACTAGCTTGCCTGCCAGGTCCCCGCCAAAATGTTTTTCCGCCGCCGCTGCAAAAGTCTCAAATGTTCCCTGGATAATTCCCTGCGAGCCTATGTAAATCCACGAGCCGGCGGTCATCTGTCCATACATCATGAGCCCGGCACGCTCCAGTTCATTGAATTTCTCCCAATTTGACCAGTGGCCCACCAGATTGGAATTGGCAATCAGGACACGCGGAGCATAATCATGGGTCTTAAAAATTCCCACCGGCTTGCCGGATTGCACCAGCAGTGTCTCGTCGTTTTCAAGTGATTTCAGAGACGCCAGTATCGCTTCCAGGCATTGCTGATTACGCGCGGCTTTCCCTGTGCCGCCATAGACCACCAGATCGCGCGGGCGCTCTCCCACTTCATCATCAAGATTGTTCATGAGCATGCGCATGGCGGCTTCCTGCGGCCATGCCTTGCATGTCAGGTCCGTTCCATGTGGGGCTTTCAGCGGTGGAAGATGCGTAGTATGAGTTTCGATATCAACTGGCATAGGAAAATGGTAGCAAATTGCGCAGTGATTTTCTCCAGCTCTGGCTTCAGCATCTAACCCGGAGAACCTAGGAGGTATCCATTGGATAGCGACGAAATCAGAAAAGATATTACCGACCGCGGTATTGAAAAGGCCCAGGCAGGAATGGATGAAGCTCTTGAACCGATTTCCAGACGAAATGCGGAAATAAGGGCAAACGCAAGGAATGAGAATTTGAGCGTCCATAATTCCGGGCAAATGGCGCCCGATGCGTCAGACCAGACGGGTACAACGCCTTTTGGCGGGCCAACGGCCCAAAACTTTCCTGAAAGGGCAGGCATTGGTCAACGTAAAACAGCGGCCGAGCACCGCGCTGTGAATTCTGAAGCAGCTCGTGAATCCTTCAAAGAAGCAGAGCTTGATCCTATTGCTGAGACAGAACCAGAAGAAGGAGAAAAGGCCGCATAAGCGCGGCCTCCTAAAAATCATGCAGATTGTCTTACAGCAGTAAGCCTACCATGTATTGTAGGCCGACCCATCAGAGCTGCTGAGATTTGAGCCGCTCTTTACATCCGTTATGCCCGGAGCATTCTGGTCAATGCTTTCCAGCACATCTTCCTGGACCACCTGCCAAGTCTCTGAAGAATGAGTAAACGGGTCTTTGGGAATTGCGTGGAGGTAACCTGCGCTCACAATATCATCCAGGGCTTGCGGGGCTTTGCCTTTATCCTGGGTGTATTGGTCAATGGCATTGCGCATGTTGTAAAGGTCTTCTTTCAATACTGCTTCATTGGCATGCACAATATGAAGTCTGTAAACAGGCACCATTACGCCCAGCAAAATTGAAATCATGGCGCATACAATGATCAACTCAATCAGCGTAAAACCACGTTGCTGCCGTTTGAATTTTTGATTCATCATAATTTACCAATCCTTATATTTAGTGCCATTCAAGGCTGTTCCCGTCGATTTGGTATAGACATCAAATACGTTCTGGCCGCCCCATGAATCCGATTGCGGATCATCCTGCATGGAACGTAGTCCCCAGTCCGCATTGCCAGTCATAGGATCTATTGGGATATGGCGGAGAAAGCGGAGCTTCTTGCCACCGGCAATCTCAACGCCATTTACCAGAGTGTCCAGGTCCGGCGGATAGCCTTCCGTGCCCAGCTTGATCTGGAAAGCATTCTTGTCTGCCGCGTCTTTATAGCGATCAATGGCACTACGCATTTCCCACAGCGCACGATGCAGCTCAACTTCCCTTTGCCGCCGCACCGTAACCTTCATGATGGGAACCGCTGCTCCCATCAGGATGAGAATGATCGTGATCACCACAATCATTTCTATCAACGTAAAGCCTTTGGAACGGCCGCTCGCTTTGTGCTGCAACCGGCCCATAAAATCAGCTTTTCTCAACTTCATTCCAACCCTTCAAACTCTAGTTTACCGTAACCGCCGCCTGTGATCCCAGCGCATCCACGGGCTGGTTCTGACTGTTGCGGGCGCCCGGTACGGCGATTGAGATTGCGCCCGTGCCTTTGGCTTTTGCCGTGAATTGCAGGTTAAAGACTGTGCCATCGCCGGTCATACCCGCCGATCCCGGAGGACGCTGCGCGGTAATCATCAGCTTGCCGCTGGATGGATCATCCCGATGTACCAGTGCTACGGGTTGGCCATCTTTTGAGAGGAAATCGCCATTGGTTACACCCACAAATTGCAGCACCTTGGCGTCATAGCTGATCTGGATTGGCACGGAAGAAATGTCCTGTCCGTGCGATAGCATCACATTCACCGCAAACGTGCTGCCCTGCTGCGGCGTCACGCTGGCCGGATCAAGCCTTAACCCAACCTGGCCGGGTTTAAGGTTTTGTTGCTGCGCCGGTTGGCTGGTGATTGCCGGAGCGGTTGTCTGCGCTGGCTGAGAAGTCACTGGAGCAGGCTGCGCTGGCTGGCGGCTCGGTGTAACCGGAACTGCCGGATTGGTTGATGGCGTTGTTGTTGGTGCTGCGGGTTGTGGCTGCGCGGCTGCATTGGTTGCCGCAGGAGCAGCCGTACCGGCTGGTATTGGCTGCTTGGCTGCCATGCGGAGATCGATTCCGCTGCCTGTTCCTACGTCGAAAGAGCGACGATTTAAATCAGTGAGTTCCTGTGATCGCACAATATGCGGCACCAGGATAAAGACCAGTTCATTAGTAGTATGTCTTACCTCTGTCGAAGAAAACAGGTACTTCAAAATTGGAATCTGTCCTAAAAAAGGAGTTCCGCCAACAGTGCTCGTATCCTGCACTTCAAGGATTCCACCCAGCAGGTTCGTCTCTCCATCCGCCAAACGGATCACCTGTTCGGCTTT
>DASRCD010000576.1:0-8558 GCA_035653315.1 Candidatus Angelobacter sp. | reverse complement strand
CAAGGTTTAAAAAAGTTTGCGCTGACAATTGTCATTCAGGCGGGCAGGCTGCCTGCATTGGCGGGATCATACGCTGAGAATCAGTCTATAGGCCCAGCTCTTTTGCGGCGTTGAGCGCTGTTACCGGCATTTGGCTTAACGGCAAAACGCTGATTGCCTGCTGCTCCAGCGTTTCTCGCGCAAATCTCACTGCATCATCCTCGTCAGGTAAATTGTCTTCCACCACGACGGTAAGCTGCGTTGCCTTGCGCTCCGTTTTTTGTATGCCTTCAGCCAGGCGCGGAAAACTAAAGGCCAGAATTTTTGCCGCATCCACATTGCTCTGCAGTGAAATAGCATGAAAGAGCTTTACCGTGCCGTTTGGCGTGTATCCGCAATCAATCTTCAGCGGATCGCCGTTACTGGTATAGCGCGCAACAGGAATTTCTTTTCCCATCAAGGGCCATACGCCAACGGTTTCAAATTCCTGACGCATGCGCTGAAAGATTGCCTGCCGCCCGCCAAGCTCCCGGCTTTGCCGCCGCCGGGGACGCTCCAGATACAGGCGCGCCAGTTCGTCGGCCTCCGTTGCGGGTGATTCAGCCAGGCAAGCCTGAAAATCCGATGTTTGAAGGATGTTGGAAAAAGAATCCTGAATGCGGTGCAGGATGAAGTCACGGTCGCCATTCATCTCGCGCAGCTTTTCGCGCAGGTCGTTTTCCATTGCGCCCAGCATCTCCACATCCGCCTGAGGGTCAAGACAGCGGACTCGCGACCAATCGCGCGTAAAGCGGACCTCTGCCATGCCAGAAGGCGGCAGCAGCACAAGACCGATATTCACAAATTCATTTTTGATTGCGTCCGGCGCGTAGCGCAGAACAAAGAACTTGCACTGTAAGCGGTCCGCCATTATTGCACCACCGGACTTTGTGCAGAAACAGCTTTAGCCGCGTCCCATGCCGGAAAGGGCCGGCGGGAAGAATTGCGAAAAGCGGTAATCAGTTCCCGCACTTTCGCTCTGCGCTCCACAATTTTTTCTACAAGTCCTTCCAGCGCTCCCCAATCCTGGCCCGTCCAATCCGGCGGAATGGTTTCTGCAATGCGATGAATGGCGGCGGGATCGAATTTCTCAATCCGTCCAAGCCATGGCTGAAAAGACTCCCATCCGCAGACATTCTGGTACACAAAATTGCGGGCATAGACGCCGCGCAGGGCAGAGTCAGGAAAGTCCCATGCTCCCGCATTAAAGCAATAGCCCTGGTCAATAAAGGCCACCGTGTACTTGCGTTCCTGAATCTTCTTCCAGAAGACGGCCTGGCGTCCATTGGCATTGCCAAGCCATTTGTCCACGGCCAGCATTCCGGCAAAAGCGGCAAGGTTTTTTACCTTGGCCAACATGCTCTCCGGCAGATAGTCAAAAGCGTGGGTTTCGGCGGGATCGCAAACATAGCGCGCGCCAAACTGCAGGCCGGGCTTGGTGCGTGAAGGCATACCCGTAACGTCCACATGGAGGTCCGGCGTGTTTTGAATCAGCCATTCTTCTACTGCCACAATCTCGGTGGCGGGAACGGGCAAGCCCACGTGTTCGGCAATGCGCGTGGCCAGCAGTTCATTGGCCAGCACGCGCAAGTGCTGCGGATTGTTCTGGAATTTGACGACGTAAAAATGGCCGTCATCAGCCCGCATCAGGTGGGATTGCGCTCCTCCGCGCATACGCCGGACATGCTGGACAGCTTCAACAGGCATGGCTGAAAGATTGTACTGGCATAAAGTGATCGCGCTTTACTTCAGCTTTGGACCGGCATTCGCAGGTTGATAGGCTTTCATAAAGTTTTCCACGCTGGCCACGTAAACATCCGCCCAATCCACAACGTAACGCAATTTCTGAATGTGATATTTGGCGTCTTCCAGTTGCCAACCCAGCACGCGAAACAGGGCAAGGGTCATTGTGGGGGCGCGATGCACGCCGGCGGCACAATGTATATAGACCTTGGCCTTTGGCTCGTCCAGCGCTTCCAGAGCAAAATCGACACCGTTCTGAAAGAGCTGTGGCGGCTTGGGAAGAAAATCATCATCGGTGGGGTTATGCAGGACTTGAATCGGGTGCCCTTCCGCCAGGGGACGATCATCAAATTCAATCTGCATATTGATGACGTGCGTCACGCCCATGCGCACCAGTTCCGCCATGTTGTCTTCATTCCAGATACCCCCGCCTACAGCAATGCGATCCGTGACCCAGGTCATATCAATCGACATAAGTATTCGAGCTTCAGAATACATTAATTCCAGAGCCGGGCTCTACTGCTGACTGAGAATCTCAACCCCGTTACAATATAAGCAGTAACGTTTTATGGAGGACACCGATGGACCAGTTATCAGGAGTGATTGCCGCCCGGCGCAATGAGGATATTGCCCTGGATATGATGAAGTTTATAGCCGCTACCACCAATTACGGCAAAACCGCCGTCAGCGCGGGATTCCACGGCGGAGCAGAAAACAAGTCAGAAGACTATGCTTCACATCTGCTTGAGCTTTATACGCGCTGCCTGAATACGGTCAACGGTAAAAAGTAAGAAAAAACATAAGTTTGCGCTGAAGCCGATTTATAAGGATAATCGGAGCCGCAACTCAGCAATTGCCAGTGAATCTGCCCAACTCCATCACGCTTTCCCGGATCGCCGCCATCCCGCTGATCATATGGATCCTCACCACGCCATATTTCAGTGCAAGGAACGATACCCTGCGCGTCGTTCTGGCTTCAGGGCTTTTTATTCTTGCTTCCATCACGGATGGCCTGGATGGTTATCTGGCGCGACGCCGCGGGCAGATTACCACCATGGGCATGCTGCTGGATCCGTTGGCGGACAAGCTGATGATTGCCGCCTGCTACATTACGTTGCTGCGCCTGGTGCCGGGAATCGTGAATGTCTGGGTAGTGGTGCTCATTATAGGCCGCGAGTTTCTCATCTCCGGCCTGCGCTCCATTGCGGCCTCTGAGGGCTTTACCATTGAAGCCAGCGAACTGGGCAAGCTCAAAATGGTGGTGCAGATAGTGTCTGTGGTGGCGGCAATCCTGGCCATCCGCTGGGACATCTGGACGTTTAATCTGGGCTTCTTCTCTTTTATTCTTTCCGTTGATCTTGTGGCGAAAATGGCCATATGGTTCATGGTGGCCGTCTCCATTATTTCAGCAGTGGATTATTTCTGGGGCTTCTGGAAGAAGATAGACAAGCGGGTGGAGCGCCGCCGTCGGCGTCCTTTTATTCTCAGCCGCCGCAAGAAAAAGGCTTTGCAGCAGGCTGAAGCCAACAACACCGCCAAAGTGCATTAATGTCCGCGTGGAACTGCGCATGTTCGTGGACAAGGATGAGCGTGCGCTACAAGCCACAATCAGCGATACACTTTTTCTGAATATCACGTACAATAAGAAAGGCGGGCTGGGAAGATTCCTCATCGTCAATTTTATTTGCAGGAGTGCTGATGGGCGGAAACTCTCGTACCACCTTTGCTAAGAGACAAAAAGAGCGTGCTCGCCAGGAAAAACAGGCTGAAAAAGCCCAGCGCAGAGCAGAGCGCAAATCACAACAAAAAGATCCGGAAGGCCAGATTACATCCTCTGCACAGGATTTAGTCATTAAATATGATGAAGAAGGCAATCCGGAAGGCTTGAGCTTCCACGATTTTTAGGTTTAAAGCCGGAGTAGGCCCTGGATACAAGTCTTATCTGGCCTGCTCGCATGCTGGAGAAGCGCTTGTTCCTGCATGCACCAGAAATTGTGATATACTGAAAGTGCTTTAGATCCACGGTTGCAGGGTTTCTTCTGATCGAGATCTGGTCCTGGATTCCCAACTGTTTTTAGTACCTCCGAATTTCTACGGCGAAAATTGAAAAAATATCGGCATGAGATCACTCTGCCTCAACGCTTCAACAAGCGTTCTGCCAGCACCCGCCGCCGACTCAAGGAAAATAGAATACTTTGTTCACATTTGCTGAACTCCCAATCTCTCCCTATCTACAGGACCGCCTGCGTGCGTCTGAATTTATTAACCCAACTGAGGTCCAGGCTGCTGCCATACCTCATGCCCTGACCGGCAAGGACGTTGTTGCCACCGCCCAGACCGGCACCGGCAAGACACTGGCATTCCTTATACCGGTCATGGAAAAGCTGCTTCAGCAGAAAGAAGGCGGCCTGGAAGCGCTGGTGCTTGTGCCTACGCGCGAATTAGCGCTGCAAATTGGCAAACAGTATGACGAACTTCGGGGCAAGAAACTTCCGGCCGCGGCACTGCTGATTGGCGGAACGTCTGAACGCGGCCAGATAAAAACACTGCGCGCAGGCGCAAGGCTGATGATCGCCACGCCAGGCCGGTTTGAAGATCTGCTCGATAGAAAAATCATTGCGCTGAAAGGCGTGAAGACCCTGGTGCTGGATGAAGTGGACAGAATGCTGGATATGGGATTTCTTCCCGCTATCCGCAGGATTGTTGGCCAGTTGCCAAAATCGCGGCAGACACTCTGCTTCTCCGCAACACTGGAAACTTCAGTAGCGCACCTGATTCATGATTATGTGCGTGAGCCCATCCGGCTGGCCTTTGGCTCAACCAAAAAGGCATCTGACCTGGTTAACCTTACAGCCTATGAAGTGCAGGTTGACCAGAAGCTGGCCCTGTTGAAGCGCCTGCTGAATAAAGAAAATGGACGCACGCTGGTTTTTGTGCGCACCAAGCGGGCCACGGAACGCCTGGCGGATAAGCTCAAGCGCAATGGATTGAATGTGAGCGTGATGCACGGCGACCGCAGCCAATCACAACGGAACAGCGCACTGGATGCTTTCCAGCACGGCAAATCACGCGTGATGGTGGCAACGGACGTAGCTTCCCGCGGCATTCACGTGGATGACATTGCCCAGGTGATTAATTACGATCTGCCGGCAGTGCCGGAAGACTTTATCCATCGCGTGGGGCGCACAGGCAGAGCTGGCGCCAGAGGCACCGCGGCAACCTTCTTTTCCGGAATGGAGCGCTCTGATCTGGCCCGGCTGGAACGGACCCTGCAACTCAAGATACGCCGTGAACGTATTGATGGCGATCTTGCCCGTGAGGAACGCGCCATGCCGGTGGATGTATCAGCGATGATGCCCGTACCGGTGAAACAAGGCTCCAGAATGGTGTGCCTGCCGGGCGAAGTGCTTCAGAGATATAGCAGTTAAGAGAAATTAGACGTGTTTGGGACAGTCCTGAAGGGCTGTTCCTTTTTTTATAAAATGCTGATTCCCTCAGCAGCGAACATAAAAGCTGCTAGGTCTATCCGCAGTATTCCTATAGAATAGATACCATGTCCACATCTAACGCCCAAAAAGTAGAGCTGCTTGGTAAAACCGCCGAGTATTATCGCCATTCAATTGCCAATTACACGCAATTCGTAAAGACAGAAAAAAAACCAAGAACAAAAAAACAGCTTGAGAAAAGGCTTCAGACAATTCTGGAAGAGATTGAAGCCCTGGGTCTTGAAGCCGCTCAGTAACTTCTTTTAACTCTTAAAACCTCATTGCGCTCACTTTTGTGCGATTTAGGTCCTGTTTTTCCATGGGCCGGAAAAGTATAGTTTGGCAGCCGGTAAAAAAATTGATCGCGTAAAAGTAACCGATCCCAAACCAGAAGAAGACGAGATCGTCACGCCGGACGAAGAAGCTGAACTGGATGGCGATGAAGTTTCCTTTGGGGACCTCGGTGATCTTGCCATGCTTGACCGCGAAGGTCTTGACTTTAGCGAGACCGAGCTACCCTCCCTGCGGCAAAGCCCATTTGAGCAGGAGCTGGAAGACGCGGAAGAAATAGATTTCAAGGCCGCTCCTGAAGTACTGGACAAGACCAACGATCCTGTCCGCCTGTACCTGAGGGAGATGGGCACGGTTCCCCTGCTTACGCGGCAGGGAGAAATAGAAATCGCAAAGCGTTTTGAGAGTGGGCACATGCAAGTGCTCAAGGCGATTACGCGCTCTCCGGTTGTGATTCGGGAAATTCTGACACTCGGCGCGGATATTGAGCGCGGAGCGCGTTCCGTGAAGCAGCTGCTGGTGTTTGATGAAGAGGAAGTCACTGAAGAAATTGTGGCTGCCCGCACCAGGGAAACGCTTGACCTGATCCAGAAGATAGCTGCGGAATATAAGGCCATACGCACGCTGCAGGAAAAACTGGATGGTATTGATGCCAAAAAGAATGCGCGGCAATACCGCCGGTGCGTTTGGAAGCTCAACCGCAAGAAAGTGGCTGTTTCCAAAATGCTGCGCAGCCTTAAATTTGTTCCGGCTGAACGCAAGCGCCTTATCGATACTCTAACAGCGACCGTGGACACCATGCGCTCCCTTACCCGGGAAATCCATAAGCTGGAAAAACAGGTGGCCGGCACGCATAAAGAAGAAGCCGCTGCCGAGTATAAAAGCCGGCTGCGCCAATGCCGCGCTGACTTAAAAATTCTGGAGCAGGAAGCCGGGGCTAAGTTCCCTGAGCTGAACCGCACGCAACAAAAGATTGTCCAGGGCAGCCGCGACGCGGAATGCGCCAAGCGAGAGCTGGTGGAAGCGAATCTTCGCCTGGTGGTTTCCATTTCAAAAAAATACACCAACCGCGGCATGCAATTTCTTGACCTGATTCAGGAAGGCAACATCGGCCTGATGAAAGCCGTGGACAAGTTTGAATACCGTCGCGGCTATAAATTCTCCACGTACGCCACGTGGTGGATCCGCCAGGCCATCACCCGCGCCATTGCCGATCAGGCCCGCACCATCCGTATTCCGGTGCACATGATCGAAACCATCAACAAGCTCATTCGCACCTCGCGGCAGCTGGTGCAGGAACTCGGGCGCGAGCCAACTTCTGAGGAAATTGCCAAGCGCATGGATATCCCTGTGGCCAAAGTGCGCAAGGTCCTCAAGATCGCGCAGGAGCCAATCTCGCTGGAGACGCCCATCGGTGAAGAAGAAGACTCTCACCTTGGCGACTTCATTGAGGACCGCTCCATGGTCTCGCCCGCTGAGGCCGTCATCAACGTGAACCTCAAGGACCAGACCGCGCAGGTGCTGCGTACACTCACGCCGCGTGAAGAAAAAGTCATCAAGATGCGCTTTGGTCTTGAAGACGGATCTGAGCATACTCTGGAAGAAGTCGGGCAGTCGTTCGCCGTCACCCGCGAACGCATCCGCCAGATCGAAGCCAAAGCGCTGCGCAAGTTGCGGCATCCATCACGCTCACGCAAGTTGAAAGCGTTCATGGATGGAATACGCGAAGCGTAGAACCTATAAGTACTTGTGGAGCGCAGGCGTCCTCGCCTGCGATAACGCTATTAAGGCGCTGCGAAAGCAGCGCCTTTTGTTTTGCCAACTACCAACTACTAATTACTTTTTCTTAATCGCGGCGCCTTTTGTTTTGCCTTTCTGGGCTCTGACGGTGGAAGAGCGGCCCTTCAGGGCCGCGTAAAAGATCGCCTAAAATCCTTCCTTGCTGCCGCAGGCCTGCACGCAGCGGGAGCGAGGCGTCCCGCTCTCAATTGAGCGGTACTGCTCCGCAACGAATCAGATACTCGGCAGTATCATCCATCGTTTTCACATTTCGGGTTGCGTCAGAAGGGTCGCCTTGCGGCACGAATATGATCATTCCTTCTCGCGCTCTTGTCATGAGCACGCGATACTTATTGAGAGTTTGAATCGCTTGTTCACCTTTGAGCATCTTCCACCTATTTCCTGTGAACTGAAGTTGCTTCCATCGGCTCACCGCGTTATCCCAAATGAAGTCTCCACCCCAGCATAATCCGGCAATATCCAACTCCAAACCTTGAATCTCAAACTCTGTCGCAAGCACTTCCAATTGAAAAGAGGACCGGACATCTTCCCTTGGATCAAGGAACCAGCGCGTATACGGATAGGCTCTACGAAAGGAAATTGTGGTTTCTAAACCATCCGCCCTCAGCCGAGTTGCGCCAGAGCTAGAAATCAAGCCACATCGTCTTTCGCCTCGCGTATTTGTTAATAGCCATTCTTTTGCCTTGGAAAGGTCTCGGCTCAGAACTATTGGGAACTGCTCAAAAGCGCTGCTCAAGTTGGTAGCGGCATTCTCATTTCCACTAATGACGTGATTGACCCACTTCGCTAAATCGGCGGCTTGGTGGGATCGAATACACAGATTTAAATGTAGGGCATCCGTTTCAATGATTTGATTGGAACTAGAGATATTCTCGAAGAGAACAGAGCCTTCAATACCTTCGCCGCCCTTGAGCGCAGCTGGAGAAACCAGCACGCGCCAGTGTGGATATTTCGCAAGGGCTCTGCCCCATTCTGCCAGCCCAGCCTCGCCTTCATGTATCTCTTGTCCAGAGCCTACTAGAGCAACTATGGTCGCCCAATCTTTGTGGCGGTCCATGATCTGCAGAATCATTTCGGGCTCTGACAGGTGCCAATTTGCATTTCCGTCTTTATGTTCTTTCTGATTCTTCGTTGAGCTCCAAGCGCGCTGTGCCTCATCAAACACTATTGCGTTCTCGTACACAGCTTCAGAGGAAGCTTCGTCTAAATGGGTCGTCACAA
>DASRCD010000575.1:0-3044 GCA_035653315.1 Candidatus Angelobacter sp. | reverse complement strand
CCATTCCCAGGATAGCCTAGATTTGTAAGATCACCTATCTTGTCATAGCTTGCGGTGAAAGCCTTGCATCCAGTCACACCCGGATTGCATTGTATGGTGCTGGCCATGCGTCCCATTGAATCATAGCTTGCGAAAAATTCAATCGTGCTGTTGGCCGCTGTAGCTGCCACCTCCCGCCCAATCGGGTTAGTAAATGTCTGTCCAAGATAGCTCGAGTAATCATAGCGGTGGCTGGAGTTCTGCGTTGTGCCATCCGAATAGGTGGTATCGAGCAACCGGTTCAGGCTGTCATATGTATAGCTCACGGTCACTGTGGCAGACGATCCCCACGCAGCATTCGGAGCTGGCTCCACCTTGGAGATTAGCCGGCTATCATTGTCATAGTTGTAGGTAATGGCCGTGCTGCCGGTGCTGTTCGTCTCCGGGTTCATTGCCGTAAGCAAGCGTGAGAAAGAATCGTAGGTGAAAAAGCGCTGGCGCCAGCTTGCAGGCACCGTGGGCGGTGTTGCTGAGCCGCAAGAAGCATCAGCAGTTGTGTCTGTGCCTTTCTGGTGAACACATAACAAATCGCCGCGCGCATTGTACTGATACGTGGTCACAAAGGGGTTGTTATTGATTCCAGCGGCATCCTTGCCGCCATTGAGTGCGGAACCACTGTTGGAAGGCGAAAATGATGAGCTGGAAAAGATCCCGGTATTCCAAGTAGTAGAGCTGGAGAGAGTGTAGTTACCGGCAGAACCTGAGGTCTTGCTGGTCAAACTAATCGTTGCGCCTGCGGCGGATGCGCTGGCCCAGCTTCCCGCATTAATGGCAGACGCCAGACGTCCGGCAATGGTAGAACCAGTATCGCCTAGGCCGTAGCTGGTGGAATATTGGGTGCCATTCAGGGTGACGCTGACGGTACCGGAATCTGAGGCTGCGTCGTGCCCGCCAGTCAGGGTCGAACCTGAAGGCTGCGGAGTAAAAGACGGTGAATCGACGAGCGAAGTATTGTAAGTGGAGGCTGCGGCAAGAGTGTAGTTGGTAGAAGAACCGGCCAGCCGTGCCGTGAGCGTCACCACTGAGCCAGAAGCAGTGGCATCAGCGGGCGCAGAACCATCATTATGGAAGGCGCTTGCCAGGGCAGAGGCTATCAGGGCGGAAGTATTATTTACCGTCTTAGAATAGGAAACGCTTTTCTGAACACCGTTCACGGTAATGCTGACCGTCCCGGAATCTCCTATGGTTACGTGCGGGGGACAGGTACCAAGTGTACAGACGAGCTGTTCAGATCCACTTATAGTTACAGTTCCGGTGCCGGGAGCGGACGATCCAGATTGCTCTGTGCCATTGATCGTCACCGATCCGGTGGCAGTCGTAATCATCGCGCCGGGATTGGGCTCAATAACCTTTGCGAGACGCCCAAGAGCATCCGAGCAAGCCTGGCGCTTTTTACCCGATTCATCAGTTGCCGTTGTGCAGGTGAGTGGAGCGCCTGACGTATCACCCGGAGTGTCCTCATATTTCACTGTGGTAAAGCTGCCATCCTGCTTGGTAGTTTTAATGGTCCGGCTTAGAGCATCATAATCACTTTGCGTGATGCCATAAGTAGGCTCGCTGGTAAGGCAATACGGATTGGAAACAGATTTTGCCCGGCCCACCGAGTCATACACGGTATCAACTTTGATGTACGTGCTGCAGTCCGGCGTTAATTGTTGTGTCTGATAGGGCCGGCCTAAACCATCAAATTTGACTTTGTAATCATCATAGGTTGTGCCTGTAATAAGGCGCTGCCGTTCCACCGTGTTGGAATCAGGATAAAAGAATTTTGTGATCCCGCCATCCGGATGATTGCCCTGGATCAACCGAAGCATCACATCATAATTATAGCTATATGGTTGACTATTCTCATCTGTAAAGCTCGTCAGAAGCCCAGTATTGAAATCATAATTTCCGCTGATAACGTGATGGACGACCTGCGCTCCCGCGTCCGGCATTTGCGTATCCGGAAGATTGGTTTGCGTGAGATAAGCTCCATAGAAGCTTGGAGAATAGCTGAAGGTTGTGGTGTGGCCAAGAGGATCTATAGTTTGGTAAGGCTCTCCTGTGTCATATATATTCGTGGTTGTAGTAATTAGTCCGGAGGTAGTGTCAAGCCACCGGCTTACATAATTCAAATTTCCACGTGCAGATCCAGCAGGCGCCGCCACCTGGCCTACGGTATTGCCATAAGAGAAAATTCTTGATACGTCATCATATCCGTATGTCGTTTGCGCTATTTGGTTTCCAGCTCCGTCCTTGGTTGTCACAGAGGATTTCAGAGAAACAAAATTAACTGGAAGATATGGCGGATTGTCTTGCCACTGATACCGGTTCACCGTGGAACGTACAAGCGAATTCGTGAAATCATATTCGTCAGTTTGCAGCAAACTACCAATCATTACCGGTTCATTCGTTGTGTTGATGACTGTGGGCGCATCGTACGTATATACGAGGCGACTGCTTAGCCCGCCGGGAATAGAAATTGTTTTTTGAGTGGGAACGGCATTTATTGCTGCAGAAAACTCTCCATTATCCATACTGGCGGTCCCTGAGTACTGCGTCTGCACTGTCTTAAGCAAGGTACCCGAGCTGGCTGCCCCTTGATAATATTGCGCCTCTACATCGAACAAGGTACAGGCGCCTGTCACTGCATTTGCAATGGTATGCACAGTGTCGTTCAGATCAGGGCTGGTGACCGTCATCATTATTACGGGCGGGGTGCTAATATACTGATACTTCCATTGATGCCCACCCGTTCCATCATTGGCGTCCACGGTGCGGGAAGTAACATATTGGCTAACGCCAGTGCTGTTACCGCCGCAACTGGGAGGTCCTGCCGCATATCCATATGAAATTGAACCCCCTGTGGGAAATCCCAGACGTGTGATGTCTCCATAATTGTCATAGGCAAAGGTCCACAGCGTAAGATCCGGAAGGACAATTGCGCTCAACAGCGGAACATTACCCTGAAATTCCGTTGTGTTACTTACTCCAAAATGAGTGGAAAGGGCAACCGACGAGTA
>DASRCD010000574.1:0-5073 GCA_035653315.1 Candidatus Angelobacter sp. | reverse complement strand
GACCTTGTAGCAGCACGTTTCTTTTTGGATGACGAATTTAGCTGTTCCGGTTCAGAGCCTGCGTTGAGAGATTCCACAATCCTGGCGATTTGCTCACGGAGCCAGCGGTTCGGCGGATCATTGTCCGCACTTTCATGCCAGTACAGTTGCAACTCAAGTTGTTGCAGGCTCTTCAATGGAAACGGATAAATACGGTTATTGAATTGGCGGTTGAGCATCATCGCGTAATGTTCCGGCATGGTCAGCAGCATATCGGTTTCACTCACCACCTGGCATGCGGGAAAATAATGCTGGCAGCGCACCGTGATCTGCCGCCTGCGCCCTTTGCGATTCAGTTCAGCATCTACAAGGCTTGGTCCCAGCCGCCGTGAAGAAACAAGAATGTGATCTTGCGAGAGATATGTATCCAGATCGAGTTCGCGGGAGATTGCCGGATGCCCGGCGCGCGCCACCACTACAATGCGGTCTGAGAAGATGGGCTTTTGCCGGATGCTTTCACCCAGGGTCATGGGAATATCCAGGGCAAGGTCCAGCGCTCCGCTGGCCAGTTCCACTTCAATCTCACGACGCTTCACGCGTGAAGTTGTCAGGGAAATTTCCGGCGCGGCCTTCGCCAGTGTCTTCACCAGCGGCGGCAGGATGGAAGACTCCATAAGTTCCCAGAAGCCGAGCTGAAAATGGCGGCGCGTGTGGGCAGGATCAAAGTTGCGGTTTTGGTAGAGATTCACTTCAAGAATCTGCAGCGCCTGCCGGACCTCAGTGATCATATTGCGGATGAAGGGAGTAGGCACCATGTTGGCGCCTTCGCGGATAAAGAGTGGGTCTTTCAGCAGTTCGCGCAGGCGCTTGAGCGCATGGCTCATAGCCGGCTGTGTGAGCTTGAGCTGCCGTCCCGCGCGGGTCAGATTGCCTTCGCGATAGATGGCCTCAAGCACTACAAACAGGTTGAGATCGACCTGGCTCAGATGCACGCCACAAATCTTACACTATTCGGATGATTCATTTGATGAATTGAGAACAATCGACTAGGCTAATAGAGTTCCAGGAGCAGCACGGGAAGGCAACGATGAATTTTGAATACAGCAATAAAGTAAAAGAGCTGCAAAAACGTCTGTCTGCATTCATGGATGAGCATATTTATCCGAATGAGCGCCGCTTCTATCAGGAAATAGAGTGTGACCGCTGGACGCCGCCGCTGGTGGTTGAAGAGCTCAAGCCGAAAGCGCGCGCCGCCGGACTATGGAACCTTTTCCTCCCGGAGAGCGAATATGGCGCTGGATTGACGAACCTGGAGTATGCGCCATTATGCGAGATCATGGGCCGCAGCATCATGGCCCCGGAAGTCTTTAATTGCTCTGCCCCAGACACCGGCAATATGGAAGTCCTGGCCCGCTACGGAACTGAAGAGCAGAAAGAGCGCTGGCTGAAGCCATTGCTGGAGGGAACGATACGGTCCTGTTTCGCCATGACCGAGCCCGCCGTAGCCTCGTCAGATGCCACAAATATTCAGTCGAGTATTCGCCGCGAAGGCAATGAATATGTGATCAACGGACGCAAATGGTGGTCGTCCGGGGCCGGTGATCCGCGCTGCAAAATTGCAATCTTCATGGGCAAGACCGATCCCACTGCCAGGCGACATCAGCAGCAATCCATGGTGCTGGTGCCCATGGATACGCCGGGAGTCAAGATTGAGCGGATGCTGACAGTCTTTGGTTATGACCATGCCCCACATGGGCACGCTGAAGTGAGCTATGAAAATGTTCGCATCCCGGTTTCCAACATGCTTCTGGGTGAAGGCCGGGGATTTGAGATCGCTCAGGGCCGCTTGGGGCCGGGGCGTATCCACCATTGCATGCGGTGCATCGGTGTAGCAGAGCGGGCGCTGGAAATGATGTGCCAGCGCGTGCAATCGCGCGTGGCTTTTGGCAAGCCGCTGGCTGAGCAGGGAACCATTCGCGCGGACATTGCAATTTCTCGCATGGAAATTGAGCAGGCACGGCTGCTTACACTGAAAACTGCTTTCATGATGGATACTGCAGGTAATAAGGAGGCGCGCGCAGAAATCGCGATGATCAAAGTAGTAGCACCGAACGTTGCCCTACGCGTATTGGATCGCGCTATTCAGGCGCATGGCGGCGCGGGAGTTTCTCAGGATACATTTCTGGCTGGCGCATGGGCTAATGTCCGTACGCTGCGCCTGGCAGACGGTCCCGATGAAGTTCACACGGAAGCAGTGGCCAAGCTGGAGTTGCAGGCAGAAAAGCCTGCCGCCACACAAAAAGCCCAGAAAGGAAGCTATGAGCCGAGCATCGCAGGGGTTAAGGCTTAGTTTTCCCTTTAGTTAAATCGTAGAGCTTTCTTTAAAGAATGCTTGAAAGGCATGCACAATTTCTTCTGGTAGATTTTCCTGCGCCTTCTTGCCCAGCAGCTCGTGGCCTGCGCCTTCCACTTCCATTAATGAATTGCGTGCCGGCAGCAAAGCCAGCGCGGATTTCATTTCCTCGTGCGAGCCAAAGGGGTCGCGCGAACCATGCACAAAGAGCGCAGGCGTTCTGAGTTGGGGGAAGTGCGCGGTGCGCAGTTCCGCAGGTTTGCGCGGTGGATGCAAAGGATAAGACAACAGGAGCAATCCTGAGACAAGCTCAGGTTGTTCCGCCGCAAGCATGGAAGACTGTCTTCCCCCATAAGAGTGGCCGCCTAAAAATATCTTTCCAGTGGTTTTCCCGCGCAAGATTTCCACGGCGCGCCGCAGCCCTTCACGATCACGCGCGGCCATGGCCGGAAATGGCGGCCCATGAGGGCGTGATTGGCGGAAAGGTAGATCACAGCGCAAGATCAGATAGCCTGCTTCGGCAAATGCATTGGCCAACGCGGTCAAAAGTTTCGACTGGCAGTTTGCCCCGGCTCCATGCGTAAGCACTAGAGAATCGCCAGAAGAATGAGCGGGCTCATGCAGAAACCCTTTGACCGCCGGCTCGGATGACGTATCCAGAAATTCCTGAACGTTGCTCATTGGACTGCTTCCACCGCCGCGCCTCTTAAGCGCTCCACTTCGCTTTGCATCTGCTGCGCTGCCTGCTTGCGTTCGTTAAACCGGAACTCATGGGGCGAAAATTTTACCGTAGCCATGACAGAATGTTTTCCCAAAAGATTAACCACGTGTGGAAGCAGTGTCATATCGCCCCAGTAGCACGCTTCAGTTTCCGCCACGCTATCAGGAATTGTGTATGCAATGGAAGCAGCGATCACCGAGGCCTGCAAGTCCACCGCAGGCTGAAAAAGTGAAGAATGGAAATGAAGCACGCGGGAACCATCTGAGCTTGTGCCTTCAGGAAACAAAACAAGCCGCAGGCCATCAGCCAAAGCAGCCTGAATTTCAGGCTGTATAGTATGGGTTTCACTCCGGCGCGAACGGTCCACATAGATCGTGCCTGCCAGGGTGGCAATCCAGCCGATTGCAGGCCAGGTACGCACTTCGCGTTTCGCGATAAAAGCACACGGAGCAACCGCGCTGTAAACCATGATATCCAGATAGCTGAGATGATTGCTGGCAATCAAGCCTGACCGGATCGGGGTTCCTGTTGCTTCAATGGAAACCCTCATTGCGCGAAGGATGAACTTTGACCATCGCTGAAGAACCCAAATACGTCGTTGTTCGTTCAACTGCCCTGAAATCGCCCAGAACAGATATTCCATCAGGCAGCAGAGAATTCCCAGCAAAAGCCCGGTCCCGCGCACGATAATGCGCGCGATTCGCACATCCAGGCGGGCTGGCGGTAATTTTCTCATCAGTCTATTTTCAATCTTTCATCAATTTAGGGCGGCAGCCGGGCAGGAGTCCGGTTTTATACCTTGCAAGGGAAGCGTACTACGCAAATTCAAGCGAATCTACCGTTCCTTGTGAATTGGGAAAAGAGACATCCGCCAGCCAAGTGAGTAAAATAAAGAAAAACAGCTAGACTGATTTGCGGCTGCCCGGACCGATGTTCCCTGAAAGCCAGTGTCACGTATCAGCTTTGCGTTCCCAGTTTCACAAATATGAGGAAGCACCGAATGAAAGCATTGATCAGCGTCACGTTATTATTTGTTCTTGTTTTATTGTCAGGGTGTCTTGGCTCCAGCAGCAGTTCCGTTGCGCCCACACTTTCCTTTATGTATGTGGTGGGACAGGGCGAAAATGACATTCGTGGGCTGGCCGTAAAGTCCACCGGTGATCTTGAATCGCTGCCGATTCCCACGTTTCCCACCAATCCCCGCCCGATCGCCATGGTGCTGCATCCCTCCAAAAACTTTATCTATGTGGTAAATGAGACGGCAAACACGGTTTCCGGTTTTAACGTGGACCACACCAATGGTTTTTTAACGCCCATTGGTACCGCGCTTCCGCCAACACCGGTGCAGTCTCTGCCCATTGCCGCAGGCATCAATTCCGCTGGCACGTTCCTTTATGTACTGAATCAGGGCTCGGCCTCAATTTCCGCCTTCAGCATTGATCCCACACATGGACTCCTGACGGAAATTGCCGGTTCTCCTTTTCCCACCGTCGCCAACCCGCAATCGCTGGTGGTTTCTCCCACGGCAAATTTTCTTTATGTAGGCAATGGATCTGCGGGAAGCATCTCAGGCTTTGCCATTGGCTCCAGCGGGACCCTGACACAGCTTGGAGGCTCGCCATTTTCAGGAGGCGCTGGGGCTTCCGTGGGAAGGATGAGCATTGATCCCAAAGGGCAATTTTTGTTTGCCGCCGACTCCGTGAATAACACTGTTTTGAGCTTCAGCATTCAGTCAAGCGGAGTTCTTTCGCCGGTGGCCGGATCGCCGTTTGCCACGGGAGGATTGCAACCGGTGGCCATTGCTCTGGATAATAATGGCGTATTTTTATATACAGCTAACCAGGGTTCCAATAACGTTTCAGGGTTCGCCATCAACGCTGGAGCGCTTACACCAATGGCAGGTTCGCCATTTGCGGTGACTTCTTCCGGCAATCCCACACCTGCATTCTTAACGGTTGATCTCACCAACACGTTTCTTTATGTGGGAAATCCAGGAACGCTGAACATTACGGCATTTGCA
>DASRCD010000573.1:0-2379 GCA_035653315.1 Candidatus Angelobacter sp. | reverse complement strand
GATGCGTCATCGACAGAAATGAGAGCTGTGCCGTTGAGCCATACTATCAAGTGTACGGGTGAACTACCGCTTACCCCCAATTCCAATTCATATTCAACATTCGTCTGGATCGTCATCGCGAAGCTGCCGAGCTGTGTCCATGTACATCCATTCCTGCGGTATAGATTTAGCCCGGTTGTGGACATCTGCGCCGCATATAGATCGCTGTCGAAAGCCGTAGTGCTTCCTCGAACGACAATGCCTGATTCCACCGCGCCGGACGGAATGGTAATGCCAGCTGCCACCGAATAATCGTTTGTATTCATTGCAGGCACCACGGAGGCCCAGTTGCCAGTACCGGAAGGAGTCATCGCTGCGGAAACAGCATTCGTCCCGTCCGTGGTATAGCTGCCGTTCCATACATGCCAGTTGGAGCCGAGGCCTGTGGTGCGGGTGAAGTTGTCTAAGAAGAGGGTGGTCTGCGCCCACGACACGCCCGGCAGGAGCAGTACCGTTGCCGCCAACATCCATGCCCCAAGCCGCCTCCAACTCGCGGTTTGCCAAGTGTTCCAGAATCCTGGTTGCATCTTTGCTTCGCAGTAGGCAGACGGGTGCTCGCATTTGTCCTTCAACATAACGTCTTCAACCTTTCCTTTCAGTTTCCTATGACAGTTGGGCCAGTTTCTTGAGGCGCGACGCCCACATCTCGAAGTGACTTGATTGAGCGCGGTATCATACAGGTATCGTGCCTGCGTAAGGCGATCCTTTCACGAATAACCGACCAACAATCGGACGCCTCAACCTATAGCTGGGATGTCTGGCTCGCAATGAAGAATATGAGAGTTTGATAAATGGGACATAGCTTATAGAAATAGAAACTATGCTGGAGGCGTCATGCGGGCTTCTCTTTCGCCTTCGGCCTGTATGTCGATACAACAAATGGTCGGTGTACGGAAGACCCGACAGCTGCAAATCGCGGCGGTCGCGAACGCACCTGGGTGGCGCCACTTGTGCCATAACCGGATCTATGCTGCAGCGGCGGACTTTAGTGAGTGAAACCGAAATCGTCAGCTTTCACATTTTTAACCGCAGCTTTCATGGCTTCTTTCAAGCTGACACTGCTTCAGCATCAGGAGACTATATGTTTTCAAGAGATCCCTCGCATCTCTTAGTTTTGCTTGGATTGTTCCTTCTGTTCTTCGGCAGCAAGAAATTACCCCAGTTCGGGAAAGGCCTTTGAGATGGCCTTTCAGGAGACTCGGTTAAATCGATAAGCGGAAAACCAGAAGAATGAGCAGATACTATGAAGCATATCGCGGCGCTGACTAGAGGGCGCAATCGTTGGTGTCATCTTGGAACAGTGACTCGCAATACATATATATATTGATTTGGCATCTCTCTTCAAAGCAGCTGCGTCAGAATCGTTCATATCAGTTCTTGCGCAAAGGGCCAAGCTTGCGCGCGTACTATCAAGAATGCTGATTACCGCGAGATGATCTGCTGTTCCGATTCCACAGGCAGTCATCGGTGCATCACGCACCAGGGCCCTTGAGTTCCCCTCCGAGACACTGACAAAAGAGGCAAACATGACATTGATAGGCAATCTGGCGCATACGTGTGCTTGCGGTGGGACACAGACACATGCAGAACCAAAACAGGGATTGAGACATGCAGGCTGGAGTTTATTACCGGCAATCATTCTGCTAGCACTGTTCACGCCCACTGCAGCGTGGACGCAAACTATCACCGCGGTAACATCATCACTCAAACTTCGGCCCGCGGACCGTCCGCCGATCGTGAGCAGTTTTGAGATTCATGCGGCCCACAACGAGTTTCAGGCATTCCAACTGGTGCTCTGGAACTCGTCCACTCTCAGTTCGGTAACAGTAGATCCTCCTACTCTCACGCTGGATGGAAGCACCACCACGATTCCGGCATCCGAAATCAGGCTTTATCGCGAGCGCTATATCACTGTCAACCAGGCTTCGAATTCGGAAGGGGCATATTATGCGCCGGGCTCCGGATCGCGCATTCCGGATGCGCTCATTCCTGCGCAAGAAGATGGCGCAGCCATGTTCAACAATGCGGGAACCTGGACTGAAGGTTCATCTACAGGCGAGACGCGCAACGCTTTCCCATTTTCTCTTCCCGCCAATGACAATCTTATTGTATGGGTCGAAGTTCATGTTCCTGCCGGCCAGACGCCCGGCCGTTACACGGGAGTTGTCACAGCGCGCAACAATGGAACGGCAATCGGCACCATGAATGTAGTTTTGCAGGTGCTCAATTTCAACCTGAACCCCACCAGCCAGTTGAAAGTGGCATTCGGCTTCTCCGTGGATGGCGTCTGCCGCGCGCACGGAGACGTGGATTCAACGGGCAGCTTCTGCCCCAGTGTGG
>DASRCD010000572.1:0-6536 GCA_035653315.1 Candidatus Angelobacter sp. | reverse complement strand
GCTGGCCCGGGTTTACGTCATTGTTGACCCGGCTGTCTGCGCCTGCATTGAAGTGGCAGCTTGCACAAGCTTGAGTGTCGTCGCTGCCCGCCTGCATGTCCCAGAACAACGCCTTACCTAGCTGGATAGCAGATGTCTTATCGGCAACAATTCCTTCAAGGCCAAAGACGGGAGGTATAGGAACGCTGGACAGCGGAGCGAGAGGACGCAGAGGAATTACCACTGAGCCGACCCCGCTCTGGGCCTTAACATGGCCGTAGTATCCCAGCGCTACAACGATCGCTAATACCGATGCGCCGATACGCGCAAAAGTCCTGATTCCGGAAGACCGTTTCATGCTGATGTTCTCCTTAAGTTTTTCCCCAAACCCTCACCGGACTTTTGTGCTCTTCCGGCGATCGGCGATCTAACGTCGCCTGTTTGCTGACAAATGTGCTCACAACACTGGAAGAAGGATTTTGCTCGGAGTCGATTAGAAGAGGATTAGGTGTATGTTAAAAGCTTTAATGAGCACGACTTACGTAGTATTTTGTTCGCAAAATGCTGATTCAATAGGCATTTATAAGAATTTTCTTGTTCTAAAAACGCTCTAAAAAGTAGGTAAAAAATTGTCAAAATCAGGTACTTTTTAACACCATTGTCCCCCGTCCTAATGTTCGGATAAGTACTGTACCTAAATTACTTATGTCCTGTTTGTGGTGCTAAGTTGTTCAGTTATTAGTACATACATTGGTACTGTACCTTTGGGCAGAGACAATTCTGGGAGATTAGGAGGGATTGGGGGCTTTAATAATTCAACTTGATCATTAAATCTGACCGGCTCTCTTATTAAGGGTTCCGTAGAAAGAGGCGATCAAAGGAGGGGCAACATAAGTGTATGAATAAGGTGGGGCAGACAGATTTTCAAAATTATCGGTGAGGGATAGTTTTGGCGTCTCCGAGCAAGCAAGGAAGGCTGTGGAAGGGGTTTAAAAAAAGAATGGCTGCCTCAGGTTAACCTGATAAGCAGATCCAGAGTTGTTACGGAAAATAGATGGTTGGAAAAACCCAGAATTGATAACCGGGTTTGATTCATTCGGTTTGTGCAAACGCTATGTGGTGTTGAGCTATTGTCTTCGCGTTATCTGACGAAAGTTGTCAGAATACGAAGAGCTAACCTGTCTGCAAAATTATTCGCGTACTGAATCACAGAGTCGTAAAGCCTCTTAATTTTCATATCACTAACGTAGCAATCTATTGTTAAGGCTTTTTTGTCGCTATGTTAACGCTTAATGAAAATGCAGGAGCTCACACAACCAGAAAAGGGCCTTGCGCATGGAACAGCAGGCCTTTGCTTTGTGCAGGTTATGTGCCTGTCTTACCTCCGGTGGCCTGCGGCTGTGGCGCAATAGTCTTTACCTTTACCGGCCTGGCGGGAATGCCCACGGAGATCGTAAACGGATCAATGTCTTTGGTTGCCACGCCCATGGATCCAAGCAAGCCATGTTCATGCACACGGACGCCGCTCATCACGGTGGAGTGATAGGTAATGCGCGCGCGGGGCCCGATTTCCGTTTTGCGGTTGGTAACAATCATGCCATCGTTTAAATCATGGTCATGCGAATATACGTTGGCGTAATCAGAGATTGAAGACCCTTCATGAATCACAATTTCACCGCGATCATCCAGCAGGACGTATTTGTGGATTACGCAATTATCTTCAATAGTCAGGTTGTAGCCGTAAGAGACTTCCACGCCATGAAAAATCTTCACGTTTTTCCCGATATGCTTGAGCACGTGTTTGGCAATCATGGCGCGCACGCGATATCCCAGCCAGTGATTTAGGCCCAGAGGCGAGCGGTCATACATCATCCAGAACCAGATCAGCGGTTTACGCTCCGCGTACTTCTGGGCGTCCACATCGCCATAATATTCCGGTTCCAGAGTAATGTTGCGCGGATCAAAGCTATGGGCCAGCGACTGCTCGGCAAGCGGAGCAGTGGGCGCCGGGTCGGCATAAGGACGGCCAAGGTAGAGCTCATGCAGCGTATTGCGCACTACGCTACAGCGATGCTCGATATCACGGTTGGCAAACTGTTCATCGAGCTTCTGGAGCCAGTCCAGAAACGCCTTCTCCGCTGCGGGTAATGGTTGCAGGTTGCGGTACTCGTAACGCGGCATGTCAGGTCCTCAAAAAAGGTCAGATATTTAAGTATTCATCATATAACGGCCCCAGAGGCCCTTATTCAGGGCACCTGTATTTCCGGCAAAAGATTGGATTGCAAAGGAGTTGGCCGGGACGCAGCTTTTTACAGAAGCGTTCTATTTTGAAATTGATAGCAGCTTTATAAATCCAATAGGCGCCAATCATCCAATCACCAGTCTCTCCCGGTATCAGTGCGCATTCCGCTCTGCCACGGCGTCTTCACTGCGAGAAATGCAGCCTTCAAAACATTAGAGATTACCAAGGTACTCTTGTTGCATGCACACTTTTGCAGATAATGAGCATACTTCCGGATACGTGTGACTGCATTTCAGGGTCAGAAAGATTGAAAGATAAGATTATGTGCAGGTTTGTATGGTGGTCCAGAAGAGTCTTGTTCACGGGCCTTATGCTGTTGATGGCCGGCTCGCTCCAGGCACAGGATGTTAGTAATCCTGGCACCAGTGCTGTTGACGTGAACCTCGATCAGATTAAGCCTGTTCCTATCCTGACCGGCTCTACTGCTTATTTCTCGCGCGTTACAGGCGGAACATATCAGGATACGCCTTCAGTGAGTCCGCTTCTGCTGTTGCCAATGGGCGACAAATGGCTTTTGGAAGCCAAAGGCAGCTATTCTGACTCGTTTGCCAAAAATGCCGCTGGTGATTTTACTGGAACAAACTCTTACGGATTAGGCTATGCGCAGATTGACTACATCGCCAACCGCTTTGTCACTCTGACCGCCGGACGCTTCATTACTCCATTTAATATTTACGGTGAACGGCTTGCCCCGAACTGGATCCGTCCTTTGCAGGTTGCGCCTCTCACTTCGCCGCTTACCAGCGGATCGGCCCTGGGCGGCATGATGCGCGGCGGTTTTCCCGCTGGAACGGAAAATCTCAACGTAACTTACGCGCTCTATTTTTCGGCAAACAACACCCATCATCTTTTAGCCACGGACAGGTCCACCGGCGGGCGCGTCAGCTTTTTTCTGCCGCAGCAGCGGTTGGAAATCGGCGCTTCATTTCAGCAGGTGCTGCAGCTTGACCGGCCCCACGCAGCCGGCGTTTTTCTGGAATGGCAGCCGAACCATGCGCCTCTGACTTTGCGCTCTGAATATGCCCGGACCTCAGGAACCAAAGGCAGCTCTTACTGGATTGAATCAGTTTATCGACTCAGCCAGATTCCAATTTCAACCTTGCGTCGCCTGGAACTGGTGGGACGCGGAGAGCAGTTCTTTACTGCCGATGATCTTTCTGCCTCAACCATTAAAAAACTCGGCGCTCTGGGCAAAGACACGCAGGAAGGCGACTTTGGCCTGAACTATTACTTCCGCACCGATGTGCGCGCCTCAGCCAGTTATGGCCGCCAATTTGTTCTTGGTAAGGACACTAATATCTGGTCCTTTGGAATGACCTACCGGTTTGTTATGCCGCTCGGCCCTTCCGGGAGGAACATGTGAAAATTCGATCTGCAACTTCCGCAACGCTACTGACGATTGCCATGTTTTTGGCGCTTGCCGCGGCGGCAAATGCCGGCAGCAATAACAGCAAGGACTCGGCAAAAGATGCTCCGGCGGCAACGGCCAGCGCCGCGCCCGCCAATGCTCCTTCAGCGAACCCCGCTTCAGCCACTACGGCAACAGCTCCAGCCGCGCAAGATGAAGATTTTCACCTGGAAGGTGAGAGGCGTTTCCGCTCCAACTGTGGGCGCTGCCATGCCGCTCCGGTTAAATTTCCGCCTCGCATGATGGCGACCATTGTGCGCCACATGCGTGTACGCGCAGCCATTACCAATCAGGACATGCGCCTGATTCTTCGTTATATGACGGAGTAAAAGATGCGAAGACCTATATCAGTCCGGCTCGGAATTTGTGCGCTCGCTGTTGCGTCGATTTTTGCCACCATCCGCGTGGCCGTGGCGCAGGAACCGCGCGTAATTGAGGTGCTGGCGGACAAAGACAGCCATTTCAAGATCGCCGGACAGAACAAGCCTGAAATCACGGTAAAAGCCGGTGAAAAGATCCTGCTTCGTATCAATGCGCGCAAAGGGAAGACTTGGAACCGCGACGGCACAGTGCATGGTTTTACGCTGCTTCGCGCCAAGGACCACAGCAAAGTCCCTGGCTGGAACCTGGAGCTAAAGCCGGGCACACAGGAATTTACGCTGGCAGCGCCAAATGAGCCGGGTGACTATGAAGTTTTGTGCACTGTGATTTGCAGTGAAGACCATGAAGGCATGCGCATGAAGTTCACTGTGACTGAGTAACAGATTTTTCTGCAAGCAATCATAGCCTGCCAGCACAATTTATATGCTGGGCCGGCATCAAGGGAGATGTTTCAAAATGAAGGAAATCAAAGGCATCAACAGGGCGGTCTCGCTTCTGCTGGTATTGATGATGGCCACCTGTTCTTTTGCCAAAGACAACAAAGACAGCAAAGATAACGTGGTGAACTTGCGTGGCTCCATCATGGACAGCCAGTGCGCGTTCAACGTGCATTCTGATACCCACTCGCATGACTGGATGACCAAACGCGGCATTCAGGGCGCAAGCGACGAAAATAGCTGCACGCAGCACTGCGTGAAAGATATGGGCGGCAGCTACGTGCTGGTGGTCAATAAAGAGGTTTATAAACTTGACGACCAGATCATGCCGGAGCAATTTGCCGGAAAGAAAGTAAAAGTCAACGCCACGCTCGATCCTAAAACCCACATGCTGCATGTTTTCAGCATGGAAGCAGACAAGTAACGCATATTCAGATCGAATCTTCGAATCTCTTCAAATCTAAACACAAACGGCTGCGCTCCAGGCGCAGCCGTTCTGTTTAAAAAAGCATTCTCCCTGCCGCAGCTTACGCTATACCTTTCTTTAGCACCCGCCGGGGTTGCCGTGCTTCGCTTCTGCGATGCACTGTTACAGCCGTGTGTTCAACAAAAGCCAATGAATCCACCAAAGGGCAGGCGGAATGATGAAGAAGGCGCAGCAACTCAGTGATTTGTGCCAGGCGAATACTCTGCTGTGCGTAGTCCACTTCATCGGCGCTGGTGCGGGCCGCGGCTGATTCAATGTAACACCACAAAAACTGGCTGAAGAGATCAATTGCCTGTTTAAGATCATGCCCAATGCCGGTATTCAGCAGGTCGCTTAAAACACGGTCCTGGGTTTCCGGGCCATAGGACTGAAAAGTTCTCCAGTCTAACTGGGCATGGAGTGCCCTGAGCTCTTGCGTTAGCTTTGTAATACGATTCGAGATATCTTCCATGTCTGATCCCTCGTCTTGCAAGTGATGACACTAGACAGCGGAAGAAGCGGCGCTCACAATGTCCGGAAGGATTTTGCTCAGCCGTGAGACTGGGATCAGCACTAATTCGATTGCCTTTGATCCCTTATAGCTCTTGTTGATGTGACACAGAGTAAACCAAAACGGAACAAATGAGTATTAAAATCTTTTAATGCAGAATTGAAAGAAGAAGCTGCTTTCCGGCATATCAACCAAAGAAATAGAGAAAAGAAACTTAACGTTGTGAGTCGTTGAAGGTTTGCAAGTCATCTCATTTCTGGCGCTTCTATTCCTTAGCGAATGCTTTACGAAATAATTTAAAATAGCTGTATGCACCCTTCCGTCCCGGAATCTCTGGCATGGGCACACCCCATTGTTCAGGAATGGTTTATCAAAAAATTCGGCACGCCCACGGAGCCGCAGGAGCAGGGCTGGCCGCATATTCTTGCCGGGCGGACCACGCTGATCTCCGCGCCCACCGGCTCAGGTAAGACCCTTGCCGCATTCCTGATCTGTATTGACCGCCTGGTGCGCAAGGCCCTGAGCGGCGACCTGACGGACCGCACAGAAATTCTGTATGTCTCGCCGCTGAAGGCGCTCAGCAACGATATCCAGAAAAACCTGGAAGGCCCATTAAGTGAGATCACCGCGCTGGCCGGGGAAAAAGGCCTGCTCATGCCGGAAATTCGCGCCGCCGTTCGCACTGGCGACACGCTGATGCAGGAGCGCCAGCGGATGCTGAAGCGGCCTCCGCATATTCTGGTAACTACGCCGGAATCGCTCTACATTCTGCTTACCGCGCAACGTAGCCGCACCATTCTTGCCGATGTGACCACCATCATCGTGGATGAAATCCATGCTGTAGCGGACGATAAACGCGGTGCGCATCTTACGCTTACGCTGGAACGGCTGGACGCTCTCACCCCGAAACCTCCCGTACGCATTGGCCTTTCCGCCACGCAAAAACCCATTGAAACCGTAGCGCACTTTCTTACCGGCAATGGCCGCCCTGACCCGGTGGTGGTCAATGTTGGACACAAGCGCGTGATGGACTTGGCCATTGAAGTCCCCGG
>DASRCD010000571.1:0-15084 GCA_035653315.1 Candidatus Angelobacter sp. | reverse complement strand
GTCGATATTCGCCACACTGAATGACCGTGGGATTGGCTTGTCTACCGTTGATCAAATCAGAAGCTACGTGCTTCAACAAACCCATGCAACTAAGCGTGAAGAGGTACTTCAGCATTGGGATGCTGTGCTCAGTGCGACTGGAAAGGCTGAAAGAGCAGAAGTGTTAACCCGTTTGTCATGGGTAGCGGATCATGGCGACGTAAAAACTCGGGCTTTATACAAGTGGTGGTTGCCTCAATTTCGGATTCAAACGAGGCAGTGGCATATTCCAAGCGTTTGAAAGAAGATGCTTTACTCTACAAACAATTCCGGAATGGTGAGACAGACGATGTTGATCTGCAGGCTTATTGGGTCGGTCTGCGCATCATGAAGTTCACAGCAGGATATCCTCTGTTGTTAGCCGCCCATCATAAGCTCAATGCAGAAGAACAAAAGAAGCTTGCCCAGGCTATTATCGCGCTGGTTATCCGACACAACATCGTTGCGGGCCAAGATCGAGGCAAACTCGAGTCGGTTGCATACTCTACTGCCAAGCTAATTTCTTCTGGAACGGGTTACGCAGGGGCGTTGGAAGAATTGAAAAGAATTTCTCCCTCCGACGAGGTTTTCTTACAAGGTTTCAAGAAGCTGGAGTTCTCAAAGAACGAGCAGCAGATGGCTCGGTATCTGTTACGTGCTTTTGATTATGCTCTTGGGGAGACAAGCGAAATTACAGTTGCTGGCCCGGATAAAGTTCACGTCGAGCATATTTACCCACAGACACCGCCCGACGCTGACAAATGGCCCGAGCACGATACTTATATCAACAGAATTGGGAACCTAACGTTGCTAGATTATGCACTGAACGAGAAGATAAAGAATTCAAAATTCCCGGTCAAAAAAGAAAAAGGCTATGCAGCCTCTCGGCTCGTGGTTACACAGAAATTGCTTCCTCTGGCCGACTGGAACCCAGAAGCTGTGGAGGCTCGCCAAAAGAGTTGGGCGATCTTGCAAATAAACTCTGGCCTGTAACTCTGCTCTAATATTCTTCGGGCAAGAGGGCCGTGGTAGCACTTCGATCCCACTCAGTGATGAGCCAGATTTTCGTTCCATCCTTTAGGTGGTAAGCGGAGAGGAGCCGGGTTCCTTCTTTCAGGGCGTCGGCGTTCGCCCTCATGTCCTCGTGGCTGAGGTCGCCCCAATCCCCGGCTGCGTGACGAAGCACAAACACTACAAGGCGGTCGCCAGACTGCTCAACAGCCTCCAACACACCGGGCGTAGCGAGAATTTGTCCGAGAGGAAACAGCGTCTCCATTACATCAGTTTCCTTAATCACGAAGCTGTCGCCATTCTTCCAGCCGATGATTTGCGCCCTCTCTACTTTTACCTGTGCAGGGCCGACGTAAATCGCGCAGGAAGTCTTGTCTGTAAATTGGATATCAATGAAGACCTGCCCTTCCTCGACTCCCGTTTCAATCTTCTTGATCACCTTGCCCGCTACACCGCGAGTGAAGTTGCGTCTGTGTGTCGCCACGTTGCTCTCCTGTATAGAAACCCGCCCCGGTGACTGGTATCAAATCACGGTTTCCACTGCGCTTATTAGGCGCACGGGAGCGGGCCGCTGTTGCACACTTAGTTAACAGCGTGGGCGTAACTTTAGCTGACGGGGTTTTGTCGCGAAAAGTAAAAAGTTAGCCGCGAATTTGGCTAACAAACTTATAGTGATGAAAAGAAAATGGCCCCGGAAAAAACCGAGGGCCACTTCGTGAGGTTGAAATTTTACAGACCGAGATACAGCCTGTTCTTGATCGCGCCGACCGTGTTAACGATGCTGTTGTCAATCGCGAGAAACTCCCCGGTCACGCCCGGATCGTTCACCAGCATGACCGTGATGTTCTTGTAAGCGTCCATCTTCACCAGCAATACCTGACCAGCCGGGATACCGGAGAACAACTTGTTCTCGATGGCCGTAGCGGTCGTTGAAAGCTGGCTCGAATACGACAGCCAGGTTCCGGTGACGCCGGGGTCGGTGGTACGAACCACGGTGACGACCTTGGTGTTTGCGTCCTGCGAAATCAACAGGACGTTGGAGGTTTGAGCTTGGGCCGACGGGGCAACAATCGCCAGTACCACGGCCAACAGCAGAGTTAGAACGAAGTTCTTCATTACATTTTCTCCTACGAAAGACGTCTGATTGCGGGGGTCTCATCAGGCAGCGCGATTACGCTGCGACCCGGCCCTAAATTGCCGAGTTTCGACCTATCTCCCGAATGGGAATTTTCAAAGCGGCCCAGGACATCGCCTCTTCCTCGGTGATGAGATAGTAGACATGCGTCTATTCACACATCACGGCAAGGTAAACTTCGCGCGGCCTGAAGCAGGGGCTTATGTGGCTTCAATGATTACGAATGCGGCCCGTACATATCTGGTGAAGACAATCCTAAAACACAGAAACCACATGCTCAGTCTGGACGCGACTCAGTCGTTTGAGGACGGTGCTGAAGGCGAATCCCTTGGTGTTCAGATTCCAGACCCAAGATCGCCGAGTCTGGATCAAATCGCCACGAACAAAGTGCGCGATCAGGTGCTCAACATGCTTAAGCCGCAACACAGGAAGATGGTGGAGATGCATATGGCAGGAATCACAAACAAGGAGATCGCCGAGCGTGTCCTACATAAGAACGGCAGGCAGTTCACTCCGCAGACGGTGCAGTGGATTATTTCGCAATTCCGGGTCAAGGTGAAAGAGAGAATGGAAGGACGGCGGAAGTCACATAACGCGGCTTGATATCTGGACTTTGTTGACGCGCTATACTGAATCAACAGGAGCAAACTGCAAGCATGAGATACATATCTGCCGTTCATTGGCCGCAATGTCAGTACAGCGAAGATCAGGGTGATAAGCCGATTTCCCAGCACAGGAACACCTGGCTGTACAAATTGGAGGAGGGTCGGAAACTAAGCGTGACCTGTGAGGCTTGCGGGTGGAAGGCGGTTTCTAATCTCCATGAAGTCCCTGACGTTGACATAAAAGACCGAAACTTTTATGACCAGAAGGCTAAAGAGATTGGCATCACGGATTGGAAAGAGCTAATGGTGATCCTTGATGAAGATGCTAACGGCATGGTGAAGATATTGGAACTGCGCGGGATTCGGATGTGAGTCTGCATATACAATGTCAATATGCGAACGATTCAAGGCAAGACTGAAGGCGATGTCACTATTAAGGGCGAAAGCGTCATAATTGCGGGAATGATCAACGGCAATCTAACTGTGGCTGCTGGTGCGGATGTGCAGCTGTCTGGAATGGTGACGAAGGATGTAGTTGTAACAGGCGGTCATCTCAAAATCGGAGGTATGGTCGCTGGCAGTGTTGCGAATCGCGGCGGGGAACTTGAGGTATTTGGCATGATAAATGGCAACTTGTCTCGAGAAGGAGGCACTACTCACGT
This sequence comes from Candidatus Angelobacter sp., assembly GCA_035653315.1. GTDB lineage: Bacteria > Acidobacteriota > Terriglobia > Terriglobales > Acidobacteriaceae > Angelobacter. The sequence continues at coordinate 11,653 of DASRCD010000571.1, read as the reverse complement.
AGACCCGAAGGCAGTCATCAATGGGATGAGAGCGTAGCCTCCACACAACAATCCCACATCAATCCCGATTCATCACAGAACACAGCACACACTCCCTAGAACAACGCGCCGTGCTTCTCTCTTCCTGTCTCCGGCATCCGCGGAACTCAGTCGTAGTACGCGGCCCGGTGATCTGTTGACAATGATTCATTGAACACAGCACATACACCGGTTTAGAGCTACCCACTCTCCGCCGGGATTGGAAACAATGGACTTTGATGTTGTATGCAGGAATCGGCTACCGGAACGGCTACCGAATGAGTGCTTGCGCACTCCGAGAACAGGAGACGCAACACACTTTGTCTGTGTTCTGTGATGTTGTGCTCTGCCGCGTAACCCTATGTCTCTGCTGGCGCGGCGTGTCTGTGTTGATGAGGGGCACCGGGGGTGGCTCACCCCTGGGCTTGCTTTCTGTGTTCAATGTAGACCCCGGCGTAGCCGAGAGAGATCTTTTCTTGAAATTCAACGTCCAACCGGAATCACAGACGTTCTTCGTTAATCGCCCAGTCAGGGCACTGAGTAATTGTCGTTGGCCCCAAATCTGCAGGTTTATAGTATGCTGCCCAACAAAAACCTAAAGTATGGGCCTTGCCAAAAATATCATCATAATAGACGGTGCCGTAATGCCGTACGACAATGGCGTCAGGCAATGTGGTTAGTATTGGCATCTCACAGAAGCCATCGTCGGAGTCGCCAGGTGCCATCATTGATGATCGAGTCACTCCTGATTTCTCCACAGGGTGTAACGGACTTGTTGATGGTTCACAGGTCGCATCGACTTCGATGTGAATAGCGGGAGTCCGCCCGTATGCTGTTACTACATTTTGGAAAAGAAGGACGTGGTGTCCATCTTTTTTCGTAATTTGCTGAACCTCTTTTAACGAAATCTTCACATAAGGTCTTTCGTCCAGCCGCATAGCGGCAGTTTGAGCTTGGAGAGTTTTGGTGGCAAAGTCTTCTGCGTCTATCCTCGCTTTCCGAGCTTCATATGCCGTCCACGCAGCAGCCGCAACAGCAACAACGGTAATGATCAGCATCAACCATTCCCGCGTCGCTTTCTGTCTCTCTAGCTTCTTTTCAAACGCCTGACGCTTCTGCTCTTGTCTATCCTCAAAATCGAGCCGCTTCTGCTCTTGTTGCTCTACGTATTGCGCTGCCATGTCCGTCATGGCTCTAACAGTGACCTCTGGCTCGGCCACATTCGGCTGAGTAGCTGTGGGCTTCTTCTCGTCGCTCATGGCGCGATATTCCACCACGGATTGAGCCTGAATTCAAGCCTTCCGGGTATTAGCCCCGCATGCAGTACTCCAAGCAGGGGCTTGCGCTCACCGAACAATTTGAAGGCTGCCGGCTGACGGCCTATCTGGATCAAGTCGGCGTTCCGACCATCGGTTACCTGCCGTGTCCTTTAACGGACAAGGCTTGGCGTAGTTCTAATAAGAGACGCCCGGTTTCTAAACGGTACTCTTTGCCGCGTACCCAGGCCTGCTGTACTTGGTTTTTTAGGGCGGCTACTTGGGCGGCGTTAACGGGTGCCGTTTCGCGTAAGGCTGGGCCGTAAAGTTCAAAGGGCTGTGTTGTCATTGGCTGCTCCTAAGTTTTGATTTGCCCCTTGAAGGGGGTTCTAAAACCTACGGAGGTCAGCCGAAAAACATCTAAACGACTGTAAATTGCGATATTGGAAGGACTTAGCGGGTCGCTTTCATCGGCTATTTTGCCGCTACCGGGTATCAGGGTAGAGGAGTTCCCTGTGATACCCGCACAACACATTTCGTTCTTCCCCGGCTACGACTTCATTTTATTTTGGCGACAAACAATGGACGGGCCTACGGGCCGAGCCATACAGAAGTTTGAAAACTGTTTGGAGTGCGCCTTGCTGAGTTCAGGCGACATGACTTGGGAGCAAGTGCGCGACCGGGCCTTTGACAAACTGACTCCGAGCGCGCGGACGCTGCTCTTGGGATGGCAGCCAACAATCGTCTACAGGAGCAAGCATGCGCTATAAAGACACCACTTTCACTCTGCCCACGAATCAAGCGCAGATCAGCCGGGAAGAATACGAAGTCCGGGTCGGCGTTCGCTGTCCTGTATGCCGCAAGAAGATGGGGAAGACGCACAAATGTCCCCGGCCCTAAACTTCTATTCCCATCCTGCCGATTGCGCTCTCTGCCACGGCACTTTCATTGAGTGGCTTCACAAGCGGGAGCCGGACGGCTACACGTTTGGGTTCCGGTTCTGCTCAAATCTCAAGACTGCGAACGGGACTACACCAGCGACTACGGCCCCGGCTGACCCCGAAGCTCTTTGTTCCCGCCGCCACCTGCTCCCCGGCATGAACAATAAGGTCCTGAGCGAGGGCGGCGCACCCTGCGAACTCAAGGCAGCGCACAAAGGCGACTGCCATATCACCATCGAGCAGACTACGGTCACGACTAAGCTGGCGATTAGTTCTGATCCAGATAAGCCGCCACGCATCCTTTCACAGGTGCAGAAGCGGTAAAAGTTTGCCGAAAATTTCTTCTTTTATAAGGCGGGGCAAACACGCTATTGTGTTGGGTGGAAACACAATATGCAGAAAGAGCAAGAAACAGCTAACGTTCGTGCGCGAGTCTTTGTGTCAAAGCAGATAGTCTTCGAAGTTGGTAGCCTTTCTGCTTGTCGGATTCCTATTCCTCTTACTGCTTTATGTGGCGATTTGCTCGATTGCTTACTTGCCATATGTTCTGCAAAGCCTGAATATCTGCGACCTGAGGATGCAGCGAGGCATATCACGTTGTTGTCGGAATTGCGACAATTTGTCGTCCGAGGATATGCTCGACACCCCGCGCCGATTAAGGTCGAAGAAATGCCCATTGATGGATTGGGTTGCGCCATATACGACTGGATAAGATCCTACCTCTATGACGATGATGCCTATCCGCTGCTGTCATCTTATGCGTTGGATTCTGCCCGATTTCTTGCGGCCCATGCTGAGGGCCACTATGCGGTAGACCCACAGCCGTGGTCAATTAAGCAGCTGCTTGACCTTCCCGATGGTGGTTCACGTGCCCTTCATTTTCTCGACGAGAGAAAGTTCAAGAAAGAGTTCACCGAAAGGATGGGCACTCTTACTGTAATCGCTAAAGTTCCTGCCAGCTGCAATGTCATTGGTGATAAGGAGGTTGAAGTGATGGCAGCGGGAACCGACTTCGTTTTTGGTATCAAGAGATGTCACCTGAGCAGTGGCGTTTATGATGCCCAAGAAACCCACTTATTTTGTAACGAGGCAGATTCTCCGGTTTTTGACATCGGTAGGGAATTCCGATTTCAAGGCGAAGTATTGGTCAAAGGTCGAGGAGCGTTCAGGCACTGGAGTCCACCTGAACAAGAGATTGCCGCTAATCTAGTGTCGCACCCTAGAGATTGGGGCACTGAGGTTAACGGTGTAGGAATGTCGCTACCCGCCAGGTGGATCACTCATGTGCTTGAATATGATCGTGAGCACGACGATAATCCTCCCAAAGCGATTCCTGTTCCGGCGTGGCAGACGGAAATCTAGCTCTTATATCCGCGCCGGTGAAGAATAAAGCGGCCCATTTGTGGAGAAGGCTAACACTAAGAGTCTCAAACAAAACGACCCGGCTTTCGCCGAGTCGCCTTGTGCTCCTTCCATTTTTACTGCGCTTGTCATTCTACTGGACGGCGGACGCGGCCCGCGCCGCGAACACCCCAAACGTTCCGTTCACCTGCTCGCGGCTCCTCTCCGACCGAGCCTCCTCACCTTCCAGATAAGCCAGGTCGTTGCAAGATCAGAATGCCCAAGCCGCTTTTGGATCGTCCTGGCGTCCACCCCGGCCCGGTGCTGTAGCGGGCGTAGGTTTTTCGGAACACGTGAAGTCCGGCAATCTCCTCCCGAACACCAGCCCGTTTCGCCAGAGCCTTTATCACACGCAGAAAGTGATAATTCGGTTTGCCCTCCGCCGTCGGGAAGATCAGGTCGGTTGTGCTGGTCGCCTTCCGCTCACGGAGCATCTGCACCAGACCATCGTGCAAAGGAATCTCCCGCTCCTCTTTATCCTTGGGCACGAAGCCAAACTCGGGGTGCTCGTGCACGGTGAAGATGCCGTCCTCGAAGTCGATGTCCGACCAGCAAGCGAACATTACTTCCTGATCTCTCGCTCCCGTCCCGAGGAAGAACTGGAACAAAGCCCACTCTTCTGGAGTAGCGGCTGCGAATAACTTCGTGAGTTCGTCGGGACGATAAGCCCGGACTTTCTTATCTGTGTACTTGACCTTGACCGTGACATCCTTGATCCCGAAGTGTCGGAGCAGGGTAGTGACCTCACCGCATCGGTTAGAGATTGTGCGGTCTGCAAGACACTCCTCTTTAAGGAAGCCGATGAATTTGTAGAAGTCGTCCCGGCTAACGTTGGTCAGCGGTTTATTCCCAATTGCCCGGTAGAACTGGTTCAGAGTGTGGTGATAGCCGCCAGCAGTGTTGGCGTGTTTGGTCTGGACGATAACGGCCAGGTATTTATCTATGGCCTCGTCCAGCATTAGAGTCCCCGAGACGGCATTACTCGGCTTCTGGGCCACAGGTATGGTGGCCGGGGCTGGACGGGGAGTGCGGGCAGGAACCTTGCCCCGGATAAGGTCAAGCTCCCGCTCTGCCCGAAGCTCGAAGGCGGTGTTGAGGTTTGGGCAATCTTTTAGGGTTTCAAAAACTCGTTTGCCGTCCCGAACGTAACGCAGGACGAAGATGGTTCCGGTTGGAAAATTTCCGCCTCGGAATGCGGCCTTGGCTGATACTTTTTCGTATTGCCGCGAACCGCTGTGGCGCGTGTAAAGCTGGACTTTTTGCATGGCTCTCGTCTCCGAGGAGCCAATACTGAGAATTTCGGGAAGGCTTGAATTATGTCCGGTAGCCGACCCCGGTAGCCGCCATCCTTAGCTCTCTAAGTCCTCTAATACCAACCCGGCTTAAAGTCCCTTCTTCGGCACCAACTTTAAATATCACGCAGCTGGTTCATGCTGTTCCTGGACAACAGGTCTGCTCCGGTAAACTTCCAGTACTACATCTTTCTTTTGATTATTTGCTGCCGATTAGAATTAAAGGCTGATTTATGGAGAAAAAAAAAGCGGTTGTGTTGCTGAGTGGCGGCCTGGATTCCACCACCACGCTTGCCATTGCCAAACAAGAAGGGTTTGCGGCCCATGCACTTACCTTTCGTTACGGGCAGCGGCATGGAATTGAAGTGCAGGCAGCGCGGGAGATTGCGCAGAAACTTGGGGCCGCCCAACACGTTATTGTAGATATAGATTTACGCCTGTTTGGCGGCTCCGCGCTCACCAGTGACTCTCCGGTTCCCAAGGGCCGGAGCACGGAAGAGATGGGCAGCGGCATTCCGGTCACCTATGTTCCGGCGCGAAATACTATTTTTCTTTCCTTTGCGCTAGCATGGGCGGAGGTCCTGAGCGCATGGGATATTTTTATTGGCGTGAATGCGCTGGATTACAGCGGCTATCCGGATTGCCGCCCGGAATATATTGCGGCCTTTGAACGGATGGCGAACCTGGCCACTAAAGCAGGCGTGGAAGGACAAGGCGCTGTGAAGATCCATGCGCCGTTGATCTCGCTGACAAAAGCGCAGATCATCCAGCGCGGATTGGCGGCCGGCGTCGATTACGGTCTCACCACCAGTTGTTATGATCCTGCGCCTGCGGGTGAAGCCTGCGGGCAGTGCGATTCATGCCAGCTTCGCCTGAAAGGTTTTAAAGAAGCAGGCGCGCAAGATCCAATTGCCTATCGCAATACCGCAAAGTAATCTTCCTGGTGACAGAAATCCAAAATTGATGAGGTACTCAGGCCACTTTCATCCTGCTATTTCCGTCTTAATCAGCAAGCGGGTTGGCGAGGTGACGGTTGAAATTTTTCTTAAGCAGGAAAAAGGAAAAGACCTTTTTTGAACGGCATGGCCTGACAATTGTCACAGGCAGCATTCTGCTTTTGTGGATCATTCTTTACAGCGTGAGCGATGAAAAGCGGCATATTGGCTCATTTTTCGGCAATGCCATTGCCGACTGGACCGGCGTGGTGGTGATGGTGCTCGCCACCAAGCATCTTTATGAAAAAGGTTCAGGTGAAAGCAAGAAGCCGCGCGGGAAAGAGCGGAATGGGATATTAGAGTGGATACGCGATCACTCATTAACAATTTTTCTTGCCATCACCGGCATTATGTGGATTGCTCTTTATGCACACGCCGATTCAGAGTCCAAATGGGGACAGGTTGTCGGCAATATTGTTTCTGAGTGGACGCAGATTTTAGGTCTGGTACTGTTAACAAAAAAGCTGGTGGAAACAGGCTCCAAAGAAAGCCAGGACAAATAGACGAGTCTGTACATGCACAAACGGATTCCGCTCAGGAAACTGTATTACGTTTAGAAGGCAGCTTTCATGTGGCGATGGTAGCTAGCAGCAGCTACTTTAGCAAGCCTTCCACTGCTGCATAAGCCTGATTCAGCGCGGCATCCAACTGCGCCGGATCTTTGCCGCCAGCTTCCGCCATGTCCGGGCGTCCGCCGCCGGAACCGCCAACTTTTTCCGCCACCGGCTTGATCACTTTTCCTGCCTGCACGCGTGAAGTGAGATCTGGCGTTACACCAACAATCAGCGCCACCTTGCCATCCTGCGCGGAACCCAGCACCACCACGCCGGAGCCGAGTTTGTTGCGCATGTTATCCACCAGCGTGCGCATTTGCCCGCGATCAAGATTGTCCACACGGTGCGTAAGCACTTTCACGCCCTTGACCTCGCGCGCTTTTTCTTCAATAGAAGCCATGCTGGAAGCGGCTGACTTCATCCGCATCTGCTCCAGCTCTTTTTGCAGCTTCTTGATCTCTGCTTCTTTCTTTTCCAGTTCGCTGCGCAGAGCATCCGCAGGAGAGCCAAATTTCTGGCTGCCCGGAACCAGTGTTGCCACCACGCTGCCAAGTTTGTGGTCCTGGCGGAAGTGCTTGAGTGAACCTTCACCGCTTACGGCCTCAACACGCCGCACGCCGGAAGATACGCTGCCTTCACTCAGGATTTTAATCAGGCCAATCTCGCCTGTTGCCAGCGTATGTGTGCCGCCGCAAAGCTCGGTGGAAAAATCACCAATCTTCACCACGCGAACATGGTCACCATATTTTTCGCCAAATAAAGCCATGGCTTTGTATTCATTAATGGCCACGTCAATCGGCACATTTTCAATAATATCCACCGGCGTATTGCGCAGAACACGCTTGTTGATGAGGTCTTCAATGTCCTGCAACTCTTCATCCGCCACCCCGGCAAAATGAGAAAAATCAAAGCGCAGGTGTTTAGGATCAACCAGCGAACCGGCCTGCTTTACGTGTCCGCCCAGCGTCTCACGCAGCGCCGCATGAAGAAGATGCGTTGCCGTGTGGTTGCGCATGGTGGCATCGCGGACTTCACTATGCACCACCGGATCAACCTTCATGCCGCGCGTGATCGGCAGCCGCGCTTTCACTTTATGCGCGCGCACACCCTGCACCGGCATGTAACAGCCGTTTACCTCAGCCACAATGCTGGAATGCTTATCGTCATAAAGAATGCCGATGTCGCCCACCTGGCCGCCTGAATCCGCATAAAACGGCGTATGGTCCAGCACAACTTCGCCGTCCTCGCCGGGATTCAGCACATCCACGCCTACGCCATCCTTTACCACGGCCAGCACTTCACTATCATGTGAACGCGTGGTGCGATAGCCTTCAAACTCAGTCTTCTGCAGGTTGCGGTAAACCGGCGACGCCGTCTGCTTGGATCCGCCTTTCCATGAAGCGCGCGCACGCTCGCGCTGCGCTTCCATGGCGCGCTCAAAACCTTCCACGTCCACGCTAATGCCGGCATCGCGGCACGTGTCCATGATGAAATCAAACGGCAGGCCAAACGTGTCATAGAGCTTGAACGCGTCTTCTCCGCGATAGCGCAGCTCACGCGTGCTCTGGTATTGGTGGTGTATCAATTCAGCAGGTGAAAGCCCCTGCTCCCCTACCGGATCACGTGACAATGCAACCTTCTGGCTCTCTGCACGTTCTTTGCGCAATGCCGCCAGATCATCCTCAAGGCGCGCGAGGCCGGCATCCAGCGTGTTGGCAAAGCGGCGCTCTTCTTCAAAAACAATTTTTGCCACGCGGTCAGCGCTATCAGCCAGTTCAGGATACGCATCCTTCATCTGGTCGCGGACGGCCATCACCATCTCATGCATGAATGGCTTAGTTGCGCCCAGCAGGCGACCGTGGCGGATACCGCGACGCAGAATCTTCCGCAGAACGTAACCTCGGCCTTCATTGGCCGGCAGCACGCCATCTGAAATCAGAAATGTGGTGGCGCGGGCGTGGTCCGCAATTACGCGCAGGCTTGCCGCTGAGCGTGAGCTTTGCTCCGCAGCCAACTCCTTCTCAAAATTGGCACCGGTAAGTTGCGCCGCCTTTTCCAGCAGCGGCATGAAAAGATCAGTATCGTAGTTGGAAATCTTTCCCTGCAGGATGGCGGCGGTGCGCTCCAGCCCCATGCCGGTATCAATGGAGGGCTTAGGCAGCGGATTCAGCGTACCTGTGCTGTCCCGGTCAAACTGCATAAAGACCAGGTTCCAGAACTCCACGTACCGACCGCATTCGCAGGGGAACATGCAGTCAGCATGGCCTTCATCAGAAGCGGCAGGCCCCATGTCATAATAAATTTCACTGCATGGGCCGCAGGGACCGGTATCCCCCATGGACCAGAAGTTGTCCTTCATGCCCATGTCAAAAATCCGCTCTTTTTGCACGCCCACTTTCAGCCAGTATTTTTCCGCGTCGTCATCGCGCGGAATTCCCTGCTCACCCTTGAAGACTGTTACATACAGATTGTCGCGAAGCAGACCGAACCATTGCGGAGCAGTGATCAATTCCCACGCATACGCAATGGCCTCCGCCTTGAAATAATCGCCAAAGCTGAAATTGCCCAGCATCTCAAAAAACGTGTGATGGCGCTTGGTGAATCCCACGTTCTCCAGGTCATTATGCTTGCCGCCCGCGCGGACGCACTTTTGTGACGAGGCCGCCGTGCTGTAGTCACGCTTCTCCGCGCCAAGAAAAACGTCCTTAAACTGGTTCATCCCGGCGTTGGTGAACAGCAACGTAGGATCATTGGCTGGCACCAGTGACGATGAGTGCACGCGCTTATGGCCTTTGCTTTCAAAAAAGCGCAGGAATTTCTCGCGAATTTCAGAGCCTGTGGGCATCAGTTCTATTGTACCGAAATGGCGGGAAGGTCCCACTAGCTCAAGGCACTTGACTGACGGCGAGGACAGATATACATATTTGAGACTCCGGCTATACACATGGAACTCAAGCAAGGTTAGCCGATGCTGACAGCTGGGTATGCTTCGGTGTATTCCTCACCGTTGCAACCCTGATAAGCTACGGTGCGCGTCTCAAGATCAACGTCGTAGCGAATGACTCCGGCCCGCCAAGCAGCGTCAAGGAATTCCGGAAAGGTGCTTTCGCCAGCCTGATCGGTACGAAGTGCTTGGATCAAGGCACCCTCGTCAAATACCGGCACATCGGCGGCACCATCCACAAGAGGCTTGCCTTGCACGACTACAGGGCCGGCCTGCGTCAGGAACAGACTCTGGCATCCGGGAAGCGACCACACGTTGCGTGTGACTCCGGCCTGTCTCATCACTTCAGCTAGGTAGGGGAAGCCCCCAACGTGGGGCCGGATCTTCTCAGCTCGTGTAAGAGCCTCCATCAAGTTATCGATTGCTTTGCTCATGGCATTTCTCCTTAGTCCGTTGGTACATCGTGGATGCGATTATGTTCCGCAATCTTGACAAGCAGGTCGCGAAGGATGTCCTTCTCCTGGGCACTAAGGCAAGCGAAGAAGGACTCGTCGTTTCGATCTGCAATCTTGGCGAGTAACGGAAGGTTCCGAAGTCCGGCTCGTGTGAGCGACAGTACACGATATCGGCTGTCACCCTCTCTTCCTTCTACTTGAACCCAGCCTTTCGCTTCGAGCTTATCGACGATCTTGGACACTGCCCCGCGGGTGATTCCCACCGTCGCGGCCAACTCACCTGGTGCCGCTTGATCTCGCTTGTAAAGTTCGCGCAGGATTACCCATTCCGCGACAGACGTTTGCTTACCTTGTAGCGCGCGAGAGAACCCGCCCGAGACTGCGTTGGAGACCCGTCGTAGCCAGTACCCAAGATGACTCTCCAGGTCTGGAACATGCTTGGCGGTTGCTGCATTTGTTTCCATGGAAGCTATTATAATTTCCATGGAAATCATCTGTCAACATACCTTCCGGTGCAGCGAATGTTGCTTCGCCCTCTGCGTATGTAGCTATCAATGTACGTTCCAACAAAAGCGGTGAGATGAAGTTCTCACAGACATGAAGACTTCATCATCTATATCGAAAGGAGAGGCTGAGCAAGGGTACGCTACAAAAGTCTTTACATTTGACAATTTGAGGATCATCGAGGAGTGTATCGTAGTCGTAAGTTATTGAAAAGATTTGGCTCCTCAGGTAGGACTCGAACCTACAACCCTTCGGTTAACAGCCGAATGCTCTGCCATTGAGCTACTGAGGAGTGGGCAAACAGCCATCTGAGGAAGATGGCCGATTGAATTGTCCCTTTAAAAATAGCACGCATTTGCCGGGTTTAGCAATCGCCAAATCCGGAGCTTTTTCCCTGGAGCACACCCAAGAGAACGCGCAAAAGAATGCTGATTCCGTGCACGCGGGCCGGGCAGGCGGCATTAAAAGAGTCCTGATTCCGTGTCATGTGGGTATTCGCCAGGAAGCCGCTAAAATCCTGATTTTTTACACGTGGACCAGAAGGAAATCAGTAGGCCCGCCCGGACGGCATTTGTACAAGTCCAAATTGCTGACCGATTTTCTCGTGCGCAGCCGAGCAAATTTCCTTCCGCGCCCGCAATACGCCAAGGCAATTAAAATGTTTCTGAAGGGCCTATCAGACCTTCTAATCAATGAAATCCATGAACTCTGAACCCAAATCCCAATCCACAAAATCTCTCAGCCCTCCTAAAGCCAGAATTGCGCCGGTAACTGATGTTTATCATGGCCGTGAAATTACTGATCCTTACCGCTGGCTGGAGGACGCAGGGTCCGCGGAAACGCGGCAGTTCGTAGAAGAAGAAAATGCTTATACCCGCAGCGTACTGCAAAGTATTCCCGGGCGTGAATCTTTACGCAGCCGCATTGAGCCGCTGCTGACCATAGGCCGTGTGAGCGCGCCGCGTCCGCGCGGCAACAAGTATTTTTATGAACGCCGCGATGGCCGCCAAAACCAGGCCGTTGTTTATGTGCGCAAGGAAAAGACCGGCACGGACCGCGCTCTGATTGACGTAAATGCGCTCTCTGCTGATGGCACTATTTCGCTGGACTGGTGGTATCCCTCTGACGATGGAAAATATGTCGCGTATGGCACTTCAGCCAACGGCTCAGAGCTAAGCACGCTGCAAGTAGTGGATGTTGAAACCGGCGCTCTGCTGCCGGAAAAAATCGAGCGCACGCGCGCCGCCAGCCTGGTATGGCTTCCTGACAATTCCGGTTTTTACTACACGCGCT
>DASRCD010000570.1:0-2425 GCA_035653315.1 Candidatus Angelobacter sp. | reverse complement strand
TGCCGGCATTGTTGATGAGCACGTCAATAGAAGAATGCCGCTGGCCGATTTCTGCAAATAACTGCCTTACTGACCCTGGATCGCGAACGTCACAAGCAAGCGCGGTGATACTCCCGTGCTCTTTGCCGAGTTCATTTGCTGTTTTCTGCAGACGATTTGTGTCCCGGCCGGTGATAACGATTGCATATCCTGCCTGAGCAAAGACACGTGCCAGAGCCAAACCAATGCCCTTGCTGCCGCCGGTAATGACAGCAACTTTCCTTTGCTCAGGCTTTCTTTCAGCCATTAGAAAGTATTTCCGTTCTTGCCATTACGGATCAAAGAAAGAAATTCTTCACGTGTTTTGTCTGAAGAGCGGAAGCTGCCCAGCATGTGCGAGGTCACGGCCGAGGAATGCTGTTTTTCAATGCCGCGCATCATCACGCACAGATGCCGTGCTTCAATTACCACGCCCACGCCTTGCGGTTGAATGGCATTCTGGATTGTCTCCGCGATTTGAACCGTAAGACGTTCCTGTACTTGCAGCCTGCGGGCAAAGATATCCACCAGACGAGGGATCTTGCTGAGCCCCACAACTTTTCCGTTCGGAATATAAGCTACATGCACTTTTCCAAAGAAAGGAAGAATATGGTGTTCGCACAGGCTGAACATTTCAATGTCCTTGACGATGACCATCTCATCATACGTCACATCAAAAAGCGCGCCTTGCAGCACTTTATCGGCATCCTGCTCATAGCCCTTGGTCAGGTATTCCAGTGATTTCTGCACCCGCTCCGGCGTCCGGACAAGACCATCGCGGTCCGGGTCCTCGCCTAACCGAAGCAGCAGTTCCCGCAGCAATTCCTGTGTGCTGGCGGCTGAAAGTTGCACGACTTCTTCAATCTTCTTCACGGCGGCTCCTGATTTCACTGGTTCTCCCTGGTCCTGACAAATTTTTAATAGCGGATTTCCCTTCCCCCGGCATATTCAAAGGAATTGAGCATGGTTTCTTCCACCCGGACTTTGTCCACTTCAGCGTAATGAAATTCTTTATGCAGGATGTCATATGCGCCTATGCACAAATTTTCTGTGGTAGGCACCATGCCCTGAAATTCCGCTAATGTATTGAGGTTCTGGTGATCAAAACGTTCCAGAATTTTTTCCTTCACAAAATTGTCCAAGTCCACCAGGTTGCATACCATTCCGGTACTTTGGTCCACGTGTCCCGCAACGGTCACTTCCAGAAAATAATTATGGCCGTGACCATGCGGATTGTTGCATTTGCCGTAAGCTGCCAGGTTCTCTTCCGCTGACATGTCATCGCAATGCAGCCGGTGTGAAGCGCAAAACCAATAGCGCCTGGTTAGATAAGCCTTCATGCTTCTCCATAAAAATCCACAAAAAGATCTGGCGTTTCATACACCCTGACACGATGCAGCTTGGCCAAATTTAATTTTGGCTGCAAACGCCGCCATATACTGATGGCCAAATTTTCTGTTGTCGGGATAACATCCTTAAAATCCCCAACTTCCTTATTGAGGAAACGATGGTCCATGGCATCGATTACCTCGCGGTTCATAATTTCCTTTAACTCTTTCAGGTCCACCACAAACCCTGACCGTCGGTCCACCTCTCCTTTAACCGTGACTTCAAGCGTGTAATTATGTCCGTGGCCGTGCGGATTATTGCACTTGCCAAAAATGCGCTGATTTTCTTCCGGGGTGAATTCCGGATTGTGGTAATAGTGCGACGCTGAAAACTCTGCTTTCCTTGTGAGATAAACCATTTAAGATCAGCTCTCCAGCCAGATTCACCCTTTGTGAATAGATGAATTGCCAGCCGCATTGGGTGCGGATTGTCTGTACTTCCGCCCCTTCCATGTTAGCTCACGCCGTATATGGGAATGGAGATACGAGCGGATTAAAAGTGACACAAAAAGAAGTAACCCCAGGGAAGCCATGAGGTTAGCAGCCCAGGAGAAATGCGCTTGGCGAATCCGGAATATGAAATTCAAATAAAGGGATGTTCCCAGAGCAAGGAACCCAACTCCCTGAACCGTATGGCTTTTAATGATCGTTACCACGCCAAGTGCCAGCAACCCGAAAATAGCGATAAATTCAAAGGCTCGTTTTGTGGCCAGTAACAGTGGTGAATTGAACAGCGCCGTGAGGTTTTTCGTCCAGCCATCGCACATGGCCTGAAATGTCCGATACATTCTGGTGCGCACCATCCCGCCACCGTAACGAAACCGAATTTTGTAATTTGAAGCTTTAAATAGTCTAGCTAACTCTAAGTCTTCTAATATCTTACTTGCTAAAGAATGATGTCCACCAAGCTCTTCATAAACCGTTCTCCGAACCAGGATATATTGCCCATTGGCGGCTACGGTGGGATCACCCGGATCGTTCACCCTTTCTGTCGGATACGTGCGTGTAAGCTCCGCAAA
>DASRCD010000569.1:0-9702 GCA_035653315.1 Candidatus Angelobacter sp. | reverse complement strand
GTTGCCGGCGGCGCTATGACATCTACAACTTCGCAGGGATTGGCATGGACAACGCCCGGTGTGGGGGATTTTGTGTATAACACCGGCGACTCAAACTTCTTCCCTTTAACTACCAACAGCGGCGGGCTGGTGATCAGCGCGATGAATGGAAGTTCGCAGCGAAGCTATAAGATTTCCGATCCTGCTGTGTTACAGAGCGTGCGGCAGAAGGCGCGCGCCATTACAAAAATGATTATGGCATTTTACAAAATGCAGATTGAACCGCCGCAATCCGGCCGTCCTGAAAACTGGAGCCTTGATATCAATGAAAGCATCCAAAAGAATTCCAAACAAATGTTCGTGCTATATCCGCATGAACTAGGACCCTGCTAACTGGGGCGATGTAAAAGAGCGATCAATATTCGTATTTGATTGCGAGGGGCAGGAACTTCCTGCCCCTTTCTGTTTTTTCATTACGAATGAAATTATTGGACGTGAATTGTCAGCGGTGCTTTTAGCACCACTCCCTTGGCGTCCCACGCTTGTACAACCACTGAGTGGGGCCCGGATGCAATGGATAACGAAGTATTGAGTGAGTTGGCGCTGGTACTGAATTTTGCAACGCCGTCCACATAAATTTTCATTGCGGTAATAGGACTGCTTGATTTAGCGGCAGCGGTAAATTGAACCGTAGAGCCTAACGTGCTTCCTGCCGCGGGAGAGCAAACTGTTACCCCGGTTGTAGCTGCCGTGCAACCCGGTGAAGGAACTGCAACGCTGAACAAATCCGCCATGTCCGCGGCAGTGGATGCAGCGCCTGGATACGTGGTGACCCCTAAAGCATTGAGCGCTGTGCGCAATATATTCTGGTGCTGATAAAGCACGGTAGATTGAAAGCCTTTTTTAACATGCGGTCCAACCATTACCGCTGCTATATGTCCTCCACCGTGAGCCGTGTCTGCGTCCACGCTTTCATCAAAAACAATCATCAAGATACCGTCTTGCTGGAAAGTTGGATTGGCGAGCAATGGCGCAATGTTTGTCTTGAGCCATGAATCCGCGGCGGCAAGCTTTTGTGCATCCGTGCAGCCGGTTGGGCCAGTAGGGCAATCATGCGCATCATGGTTTACGTTCGGCATTACAAAAGAAAAATTCGGCAACTGATTGTTGGCGAGATCAGTGGAGAACTCCGTGAATGGGACAAGATTCAGCTTCTGAACGCTGCTGTTTACAACGTCAGAAAAATAGGAGAGAGGGTTATGGTGTCTGAAATATGGATAGACATCATTTCCGGTATAGCCAACAGAAGGCAGGCTTTCAGCATAGCTCTTCCATGTTTTGCCGGCAGTGAGCAGATGACGCACAATGTTGTCCACATTCACGGTTGAATTGAGCGCGTCATTGTTGGTCACAACCTGCCCGGTGGTCAACATGAAGTAATTTCCGATCGATGGGTGGGTATTGGCAAAATATTGCGTTGCCAAGCCATTCTGCGAAGCCAGGCTGTTCAGATACGGCATGGAGGCGCTGCCGATGACGGAAGAGTAGCTGTGATTTTCTTCCAGCACTACAACCACATGATTTGATTTTGGTATCTGGGCGTAAAGCAAAGCCGATTGTGCCAATAGAAAAACAGAGACCAATAGGCGTGCGATAGAAATAATTTTTTTCAATTTGGCTCCTGATGATTTTGGAGGTGCGTACGGGGCCCTATATGTCCTTGGGAAAGACTAGAAAAGCATCAACTCTGGCTAGATAGGGTGTGGGCCTTAATTGGTTGGCTAAAATGCCAGAGATTCTTTTGCTGTAATCCTTAGCGCGGCATCACAGAATTGCCTGTCCTGAAGGGTAATACCTGCGAGATATGAAATCAGCGTGTTGATCGGGATGAGTAGGCTCTTCTTCGTTATGATGTTTGCCAAAAAGGAATTGCAATCCAAAATAACCGATAAGCTGTGATTGTCCGCTGTCCGGACCGCTGAAAACTGTGTCCGGCCATGAAGAGAAGCAGTATAGGCCCATGCAATTTCAAGCGCCCGCCAAAATCAAAAGAGCACAGTCAGACTTTAGCTAAGTCCTGAACTTCTGATCAAATGAAGCACCTTGGAGTTTTAATTTTCTGTGGCAGGATTTCTGCTATGGCATTTAATTTGCGTTTCAAGTTCAATGAGCAGATCTGAATCTTTTCGGTAAACACCATCTATTGTGTTTCAGCTCTCGTAATCCCACAAGCCACGGTTTTGGCATTATTCAAGACTGTTTTCCACACACAACTATAAAAAAAGCCCTTGACAGACAACTGTTTAGGCGTAGGATGTGGTCTAAAGTGGTTGAAAGTGGTAAGAACTAGGTGGCTTTAAGGGGCGAGTGGTCCAAAGTAGCCAAAGGGACAAATGAACCGTAAAAACCCCAAAAATGCGGTACCAGAGCCAGAAAAGAACCTAGAAATTACCGTTTTCACCTCCTTATTACTCGTTTCAGCCGGCTTACTCGCAAGAAAGAAACATGTTTCGCGGCAATCATCCAACTCGGGTCGACGAGAAGGGACGTTTAAAAGTTCCTGCGGAATTCAAGCGCCTGATCGACGAGAAGTACGGCACGCAATTTTACATCACATCGCTCGATGGGAAGGTTGCTCAAGTGTATCCCTTCGAGGAATGGCAGCGGATCGAGGAGAAACTGGCCAAGCTCTCCAATTTCAATCCGACGAAGAAAAAGTTTTTAAACCGTACCAATTATTACGGCCAGGTAGTGGAGATCGACGGGCAGGGGCGGGTGCTGATACCGGCGCTGCTGCGCGACACGGCCAAGATCCAGGGCGAAGTGGCTGTGATCGGGAATTTGACGTACCTCGAAGTGCAGAGCATAGAGGCATACAAGCAGGAAATAGAACAGAACCCGTTCACGTCAGACGATGAGAAGACTCTCGACGAACTGGGCATCTAGTGGCGTTGAAAGAAGACGATTTTGGTTCGAACAAAGCTCCCGAGGGGGCGCATGGCGGTGGGGAAGTTGGCCATGTTTCAGTTCTTTTAAAAGAAGCGATCGACTTTTTAGCAATCCGGCGCGGCGGGACTTATATCGACGCGACCCTGGGGTTGGGCGGGCACAGTTTAGAAATCGCAAAGCGCCTCGGCCCACAGGGTCATTTGATTGGCTTCGATAAAGACACGCACGCTCTTGAACTGGCGCGGCAGAGATTATCGCGGATCGGAGGTGATAGCCGTCCGAAGATTACTCTGCTGCACAGCTCTTACGCCGAGCTCCCCCAGCATGTTCCGTTGGCCAGCGCCGACGGACTGCTGGCGGATCTGGGCGTAAGTTCTCTTCAGTTTGGGAATGCGGCGCGCGGATTCAGTTTTCAGGCGGAAGGCCCCTTGGACATGAGAATGGACCCCGAGGGAGACCGAACCGCCGATCAAGTGGTAAACCACATGCGCGAAGAAGATCTCGCAAATGTGATTTACGAATTCGGTGAGGAAAGGAGGTCGCGGAGAATCGCCAGAGCCATTGTCCGGGCGCGGCCGATAAGAACAACCGCTCATCTGGCACAAGTTATATCGGCTGCGCTCCGGTCAATGAATAAAGACCGAGGTGCTCAACAAAGGATTCATCCCGCGACACTGACTTTTCAGGCAATCCGAATCTTCGTAAACCGTGAACTGGAAGACCTGAAGGCGCTGTTGCAAGCAGCGCCACAGGTCCTCAAAAAGGGAGGCAGGTTGGTGGTAATCAGCTTTCACTCCCTGGAAGACCGCATGGTGAAAGACGCTCTGCGGGATGGCGCAAAAGCCGGCATCTATGAGGTTCTTACAAAGAAGCCGCTGACCGCCGGAGAAGAAGAGATCGATCGCAATCCAAGGTCGCGCAGCGCGAAGCTGCGGGCCGCGGAACGCAAATAAAGTTCGTCTTGTTTGACCGTGGTAGGCAAATGAGACAAGAAGTTTCCGGGGAGGCGCTGCCTTTCTTCTAAATTGGGCGAAATCTACTTCTATACAGTGCCGCCCCGGAATAAAAAGTTCCCTCGAGAAAAGAAGAGGTAATAGCAATGTTTCAAGGAACAACAATTGAAGATTTGATCAATAGCGTGGTGCGCGCGGAAGAGCATGCCCGCGAGGAAAAGAGACCCGCTGCTGCGCCGGAGCGCCAGCAGTATCAGTTTCGTCCCTTCATCGTAAGACAGGAAATGATTGAGGTAGCGTAAATGGCCGCAACGGCAATGCACATCACGGGAATGATCACGCCGGTGGACGCGCGCTCGTCAGGGCGCCGCAGTGTTGCCGGGATCACGCCGGAAATTTATTTTCAAAAGACAATCGACAATTCCCGGCTGATCAGGATCAGCGATCCGCAGCGCCGGCGCGAGATCAGAATGTTCTCCGCCAGCGTGGTGGCGCTCTTTCTGCTCATGATGTTCTATGCCTGGCAGCATTTCAGCTCCATTGAATACGGATACAGGATTGAAGCACAGAAGACTGAGCGCGAGCGCCTGGTGGAAGTGAACCGCACGCTCAAGCTGGAAGCTGCTTCACTGCGCGATCCTGGAAGGATTGATGCGCTGGCCCGGCAAATGGGACTTGAGTCGCCGCAGCCCGGGCAGGTGATTCGCCTGAACCCTGACGACACGACTGGATCAATTATGGCGCAGGCCGCGCCGGTAGCGGTAATCACCGCGCCTTAAGTTTGGTTGGTGAACCTTGGCTCTGGATATTTCCGGGGCCTGATGGCGACTCCGGAAAAACTGCCGGAGTTGCCACGTTTCATTAATTCTTGTCGCTTTGCTCCAAAACCGCTTGGGAGCGTGGAATGGACTAAAAAGTTTAGGCACTTGAAGCGGGCAGCTCGCCGCAAGCCGGGCTAGCTGCTGATATTGTGTGAAAGCTTTATCGCTTCACTCCAACCTGCTTGAGAGCGTGGATGGGCTAAAGAGTTTCAGGCACTTGGAGCAGGCAGCTCGCCGCGCAAGCCGGGCTCGCTGCTGATATTACTTTGTCGCGACGCTCAAAGGTTTGCAACCATAGATTTAATGTAATGATTTTTTCAAACCAGGGTCCCTCACTCCTATTCGGCTGCTGAGCGCAGCCTCATCCAACGGAGCTCGGGATGATGAGGCTTTAGGTTGAAGTTACGAAAACCAGGTTTCGAGATACGGTCCAATCAAAATCACACCACACGCCTTTATATTCTCGCCGGCTTTCTCCTGTTCTGGTTTCTTGTAATCTGCGGACGTCTGGTCTGGCTGCAGGTGATCAATTATGGCGACTACACGCAGCGCGCCGCCAAGCAGCAGCAACGCAGCATTGAAGTTTCGCCGGTCCGCGGCAATATCTATGACCGTCGCGGCAATGAGCTGGCGATGACCGTCAACGTGGATTCGGTTTTTGCCGTACCTTCGGAAGTTCCTGACGTTCACTCCACCGCGCAGGTCCTGGCGCGCGTGCTCAAGGCCGATGCAGCGGAAATTGAAAGCCACATGCGAGCTTCAAAAGCTTTTGCCTGGGTGGCCCGCAAGATTGACAACGGCACCAGCGCCCGTGTCCGCTCGCTGAACTTAAAGGGCATCTACTTCCAAAAAGAGTCCAAGCGTTTTTATCCCAAGAATGAGTTGGCCGCGCAGGTGCTCGGCTATGTAGGACTGGACGATGAAGGCTTGGGGGGAATTGAGCGCGAGTTTGAACAGCAGCTCACAGGCAAGCCGGGCAGAATGCTCATCACCATGGACAATCGCCATAAATGGCTGGGCCGCACGGAAAAAAATCCTGATCCGGGCGAAAACGTGGTGCTCACCATTGATGAAAAAATCCAGTACATTGTGGAGCGCGAGCTAGCAAAAGCGATTGCCGATACTCAGGCGGAAGCGGGCACCGTGATTGTTCAGAATCCGCACACCGGGGAAATACTGGCGCTGGCGAACTGGCCGACATTTAATCCAAATATCTTTAATAAGGTCAACCCGCAGGAGTTGAAGAACCGGGCCGTGAGTGACATTTATGAGCCTGGCTCGACTTTCAAGGTGGTAACGCTGGCCGCCGCGCTGGAAGAGAAGATCACCAATCCCAATGAAGTGATTGATTGCCAGATGGGATCGATTGTTGTGAACGGATTGCGCATTCATGACCATCATCCTTATGGCGGGCTTACGGTCTCGCAAATTCTGGAGCACTCCAGTGACGTGGGCGCAATCAAGGTTGCGCTTCGTCTGGGAGAAGAAAGATTTGACCGCTACATTCGCCAGTTTGGTTTTGGCGCACAGACAAAGATTGAATTGCCAGGAGAGACGCGCGGCATCACCAAGCCGGTAAGCCGCTGGTCCAAGGTGAGCATTGGCGCAATTTCCATGGGACAGGAAATTGGCGTGTCGCCAGTGCAGTTGGCGGCGATGGTTTCAACCATTGCCAATGATGGCGTATATGTTGCACCGCGAATCGTGGCGGGCACCACGGCGCCCCGCAGCACCCCGCAACTGATTGCCTTCCAGCCTCCGCTGGGGCGGCGCGTGATTTCTTCATTCACCGCGGCAGAGATGAAGCACATGCTGGAAGGCGTGGTGCTTCGGGGAACCGGAAAGAATGCAATTCTGGATGGTTACACTTCAGCGGGCAAAACCGGCACAGCGCAGAAGATTGACGCAAGCGGGCGATATTCCCATCAAAAGCACATTGCTTCCTTTGCGGGCTTTGCGCCCGTGAATAATCCTGCGGTAACGGTGCTGGTTGTGCTGGATTCTCCCGCAGGCGGTTATCCGCGTGACGGTGGTGGCGTGGCTGCCGCGCCGGTCTTTTCACGCATTGCGCAGCAAGTGCTGGCTTATTTGAATGTGCCGCATGATGTGGAAGTGCAGGACCCACGGCGCATGTATCTGCGCGCCCATGCTAAAGAAGATGACGTGAATGAAGCCGCCCCGGATTACATTGCCAGTGAGCCGGAGCATGTGGATGCTCCCGTTGCCAGCGCATCGCAACCTGTATCGCCTGCGCCCAGTACCCCTGCGGTAGATCCAAAATTAAAAACAGTTGCGATGACAGCCAAAGCTCCACCACAGACGGCAATCCAGCCCAAGCCTGATACCGCTGCCACTCTTACACAGGCCCAGCCTGCCGCGCTGAATACTTCCGCCCCAACGCGCGGTACCATTGTGCTGGATGTGGCTGGTGGAGTGCTTGTACCGGATTTCCGCGGCAAATCACTGCGAACAGCACTGGAAGAAGCAGAGTCGGCAGGACTGGAACTGGAGATCAGCGGAAGTGGAGTGGGCCAGGAGCAGACGCCAATTGCGGGATCGAGAATCCCGCCGGGCGGACACGTAAGCGTGAGATTTGGAAGATAGTCCCGCAGATTTGCGCAGGTCAAAGTGAAATTCCGAGAAGCGAATAGGCTTCTTCAATCGACTTCACAACAGCAACATTCGGCAGTAATGGCTCGCGCATAATTTGAGTCATTCGAGACAGCCCATAAATATATGTTTGTGGCGCTACAACAATTTGCCGTGCTGCGGGACTGAATACCGGACGCCTGGTTGCAAGATTTTGAAGAAAACTTGTCGAGATATTAAAAAAAGTGACATCCGTGAAGTCGATAATATGAGCAAAGGCTGGATCAAAATTCGGCAAGGAAGGCATCGTCTCTACCAGCGTATCCATGTCACTCTCGTTGGTTTCGCCAACAAATTTTGATACGACTAGCTTCAATGCTGTATTGATCTCGACGTTCGCCTGCATTCAGATTTTCCAGATATCTTGAAAGTTCCTGTGTCAGTATATTCTTTTGAATAATGAGCTTTGTCTTTTCGAAGCCGGGAGAAATCTTTCTCAGTTAGAACACCGAGAGATGTAGAAGCGGCAACATGGCATGGAAGGGCTATCAGATTCCACTCAAGCTCTTGCAGGAAGCGGAACAATAAAATAATCAGATAAACATTTCTTCATCTTCCACGCCTGAAGCATGCTTATGCGGCGAGCGATTGCTTTTAAAGAAAGAGAAACCAGCATTAAGCGCGGTAACAATGGCGCGGACGCGCCGCATGGGAGAAAAGATTGTATTTTGCAGAAGTTCTGAGGTGGCTTCAACCTTATTGGAGGTGTTGACCACGAACTCATCCAGGCGCACTGCCTGCATCCGGGCACGTTCAGCAATCTCGCTGGTGGCCTCGCCAACCCTGGCAACATGAGCGCGGACGAGGGCCGAGCTTTCAGCAAGGTTGGTGGTAATTTCAGCAAGTTTCGGCTTGGCATCATCAAGAATGGCGGATGCCGTGATCAGCACCGGAGACACCTGCTGCTCCAAACGTCCGGCAATTTCTTCCACGCGTCCAGTGGTCTGCCGCATTGCCTTATACAGGGCAAATAAAAGCCCCATCTGCACAACAATGGCAACCGCGGCTACGACCACGAAAATTGTGATGATTGTGTTGTCCACGTATGAAGCCCTTTAGGAGCCTTTTTTCCCTTCACTTGCTTCGCGATACGCCTGCCGCGTGGCATCAATCGCGGAGCTGATCTGGTCCTTCTTCTGGTTCATCACGTCTTTGCCGCGGTCCACCCACTGGCTCACGGTTTCGCGGGCTTCCTTGCCGCGCGTTTTCAGGAATTCAGAGCCTTCCTGCGCGCTGTTTATAATGGCATCGCGGGTTTCGCGCCCAGAACGCGGAGCGTAAAGCACGCCCATTAATGCGCCAAAACCAAGGCCGGCCAGGAACCAAATCAAGCTATTGCTGTTCTCTCTATCTGACATCAGAAGACCCTCCAGAAACAAGCGATGTTATCACCTATATTGCCTCAATACAAACATACGGCAGGGCGGTGTACCTCAGAGATCTTACAATGCATTTTGGCAGAAAAGCGTAAGGCTGGATCTGCTATCAATCGTGAAATTTGAGTCCTCACACCGGGAATAATTTAGGGGCTTTCAGAGAAATTCCGGGTTCGATTACCTTTCTTGGTTTTCTCCTGTGTCATAACGCGTTCCATGGGAATACCAAGCAGTGCGCGGGCAAACATGATGGATTCCACGGTGTGAATCTCAGGATCACTGATCTCCCGCAGCATTTTGGCCGCGGCAGGATGAGAAATTTTAGTCTCAATCTCAATCAAGCGCCGGTAGGCGTCCGTGGAAGGCCACCAGGCTTTCAGGGCTTTGTTGGGATCATCTGAATTAACGTCCGCCTCCAGTAATTTCGCGGCCGTGCTGAGGCCTTCGCCAACAACGTCCTCTACTTTGTCTTTATCATCCATTTGCAGATACAGGTTGGCGGCGGAAGAGATGAACTTCATCTGATCGCGCGCAGGCAGGTCCTGGATTGTCTTGCGAAGTTCGGCCAGGGCCTGTCGTGCCGACGCAGGTTGCTTCTTAACCGTGGCACGGGCAATGGCTTCCAGCGTTGTGGCACGGGGCGGCGGCATCCATGCATTGATCGTGAGCGGAAGGGCTGTGGCCTGCGCAATGGCCTGAGTGGGATTGGCTTCCACTTCCTGCAGGATCATATCTGAGCGGAGTTGGATTTCCCGGCGTACAGCTTCGTCAGAGCCAGCTTTGCTTCCACTGTCACTGACGTTGAACGAAGGGCTCCGGTGTTGGGCTGCTTCTTCTCAACGTAGCGGGCAATGATGCTGTCGGCTGCATGCTTACGGGCGCCAGGCTCGGCCCGCACAAGCTGCTCCTCGACATCTGATTGAGAAATAGGAAGGAGCGCGCGGAAGATGTCGTCCTGTAAATTGTTTTTAGCGT
>DASRCD010000568.1:0-8509 GCA_035653315.1 Candidatus Angelobacter sp. | reverse complement strand
AAGAGCCCAGATCCATGCCTGAACAGCCCCAAGACGGTATTCTAGGTCTTGATTATCAAGAACTTAGCCAGATTGCACAAAAATATGGGCAGCCGGAATATAGGGCACGCCAGCTTTTTGACGCACTCTATCCCCAGCGGCTCCCTGCGCTCGATTCCATCTCGACTTTGCCTAAACAGTTTCGCGCTGCGCTGAAAAAAGAGGGGCTGGAAATTCGTCATCCGCGGGTGGAGAAAAGCTTTCAATCCACTGACGGAACCATCCGCTACCTGATTGCAATGGCTGATGGCGAGACAGTTGAAACCGTCTGGATGCCGGAGGGAGATGATGGTGAATCCGGCGATGGCAGCGAGGCAGGTGATTCTGACTGGCATCGCGCCACCGTCTGCGTTTCCAGCCAGGTTGGTTGTGCCGTAAATTGCCAGTTCTGCCTCACCGCTCTGCTGGGCGTTAAGCGCAATCTGACTGCCGGGGAGATCGTGGGCCAGGTGATCGCAGTGCTGAATGATCGCCAAGTGGATATGGAGCGGCAACGCATCAACATTGTTTTTATGGGCATGGGTGAACCGTTCCTGAACTATCCGCAGTTCATGAAAGCCGTAAGGCTGCTGGTTGATGGCGTGGGCTTTCCCGAATCTCGCATGACAGTTTCAACTTCCGGCATCATTCCCCGAATCCACGACTTTGGCGCTGAACCCGTGCGGCCCAAGCTTGCTATCTCACTCAATGCCTCCAATGATGAAGTCCGCAGCCGCATCATGCCAATCAACAAAAAATGGGACCTTGAGATGTTGATGCAGGCTGTGCGTGACTTCCCTTTGCGCAACCGTGAGCGCATCACTTTTGAATATGTCCTGCTCGACGGCATAAATGACAGCCCGGAACATGCGCGTGAAGTCATTGAACTGGTGCGCGGCATCCGCTGCAAGGTAAATCTAATTGCGCTCAATCCCGGTCCGGGCATTCAGTTTGGAACCCCTTCAGAACAGCGCGTGCAAACTTTCAAAGAACTGTTGATGAAAGCCGGTATTCCGGCCTTTGTGCGCCGCCCCCGGGGACGGGACATCTATGCGGCATGTGGACAGCTAAAAAGGACAGTGGCATAGAACATTGCTCCATCAGACCAGTGTTCTGTCAGGAAAATTTGGAGAAGATTAAGCATGGTAGCGCGAGCCAGGGTTCGGGGAAGAAAATCGCATTTCATGGGTTTGAGCTACACGTGTGTCTAAAGATCGCCGTTATCGGGGCCCATCGCAAACATCGCGCATCAGTCAGGAAATCAACTACTTTTACCGCAAAGGACGCGAAGGAAGAATGGTCATGCGTCATCGAGAATCGAAATGTTCACCGATGAACACTGATGACAGCTATGCTCCATTCGGTACAGGCATAGTAACTCTGGAACTACTTATAAGACGTAAAAGATTGTAAGTTTTTAGCATTCACCAGATTCAATAAGAGCAATCACAACATAACTTTTCAAGCCATCTGGACACAGATGGCTTTTTTAGTGGAGAGAATATGACAACAAAAGAAGGAGTTCTTACAGCAATTCGGGAGTCGGCGGAGGAACTAGGACGGGTGCCCACGGTGGCCGATTTGAAGGAAATGAAGAAGGTCAGCTTGCGGACGATCCGACGCTTTTTTGGGAGATACGCAGACGCGCTACGTGAAGCAGGCTTTGATCCGCATGGTGCGGGCTACAAGCTGGATGTGGAGACGCTGTTTCAGGACTGGGCCGGGATTGCGCGCCATGTGCGAAAGCTGCCAAGCCTTCTGGAGTACACCAAGCAGAGCCGTTACAGTGTGGGACCATTGCTGACGCGGTTTGGAGGCTGGACGGAGGTGCCGCGCGGGTTGCTGCAATTTGTCCGGGAGAAGGGACTGGAGCAGGAGTGGGGAGATGTAGTAGCGATGATGGAGGCGCACGAGAATGGGAAGAAGTGTGCGATCCAGAGATCGAGTGCAGTAAACGGGAGATCGAAAAAAGACCGTCCGATATATGGATATCCGCTGGCGCCTACATCTCTTGTCCATGCGCCGACGAACGAGATGGGTGTGGTTTACTTGTTTGGGATGCTCTCCAACCAGTTGGGAATTGTAGTGACGAGGATACAGACGGAGTTCCCTGACTGCGAGGCTATGCGAGAGGTGGAAACCGGCAGGTGGCAGCGCATCCAGGTGGAGTTTGAGTATGAAAGTCGGAATTTCCTGCTGCATAAACATAATCCGGATGAATGCGACATGATTGTGTGCTGGGTACATAACTGGCCGGAGTGCCCGGAAGAACTGGACGTGTTAGAGCTGAGCAGCGAAATGAGAAGGATTTCTGCCGCAGATTTGCGGAGATAAAAGACCTTGCCACAGAAGACGGAAAAATCGCGCGTGATCGGGTCATGGGCGCCGTCGCGCGTCATCGGAAAACCAAAAACCTACCACGGATGAACACTGATAAACACGGATTAACCGGCAAGTCTTACCAACGGGACATAGAGGTGTGGCTGAATTTATGCGTTGCGCAATTTTCAGTAGCTCACGGTAGTGTCCTAAGACTGCGTTGTTTTCTTGGTGGCGGCCTCGGGAGAGCAGGCCGCCAGTTCATCAGCCCTCAAAAGGCAGAAACGGCGTGTCGCCGTATCGCGGAAGTGAACGGTTTAACAGATGCATAAACTGCTGCCATGAGTCGGATGCTTTCATCAAAGTGACTACAGACGCTAAATGCTCCCTCAATTTCGGATGTCCTACATCATCCGTTAATCTCTGAAAAAGTTTGTGCTTGAGTCGCCCTTTATCATCACGCGGCGTAACTCTGTTTAGCTCCGATCTGACACCAGGAGCCAAGCGGTCATAAACCACATCATTTGTGATTCTGCCCACCAATACAGGCCGCTTTCTTTGGTCTGCGGGTAGGTCGGGAAATTTCCAGCCACGCAAGCGGAACAATTCTTTGTAATAGTCCGTCGGGAATGTACTGATCCATTTCCGCAATTCCTTGGCAATGAACGCCTCAAGTATTTTGGCCAGCGCATCTTTAGCGCGGCTGTCTTGGTATCCAGTGGCCTCATCAACCAAAGCGATGATGCCTGTATGTGCAAGCCCTCTTACCAGAATGTCTGCTTTTGCTGCTATGGACATTTGGTTTGCTTTAAGGACTCCCGCATCACGCGCCTTAAGCCATACATCGCAAATTTGCGGCAGGACTGAAGCTTGTATTCCGTGCGCGGGTGTCATTCCAGTCCGGTAGTAAATGGGACTCGACACCACCGCTGCCAAATCCTCAGAAATAAAAGGCTTAAGGTTAGCAGCCCCCAAATAAATAGGCAGTTCACCACCGCCTTCGCGTCGGCGGAAGTCTGCTCCGCCATGTCTTCTGCCAAGTGCTCTACCTACCCCGCGCTGAGACAAAACTCTGCGCCCATCAGCTAAGACAGCGCATTCTATGTTTAGATCACCGATTTTTATTTCGCCGTCATGGGTGGCTATTGGAATCGGCTCTTTCCCAGCCTTTATCCAGCGTGCCTGAATTGCAGCGAGGGCTATTTCGCGGCGTCTCTCAGGGGAGAGTTTTTTCGCTCTTGCAGCGCCACCCTTGGACGCTCCCAGCTTGGAAAGCTCCTGCGCAGCCGTATTCAAAATAGGTTCTTCATCTGCCATATGCGGCAATAATACTTGCTCGGGTAAATACTTGTCAAGATACTTGCTCGGGTAAATATTTTTATTGACTACTTGCACCGGCAAGTATACATTTGGGGTGCAACAAAAAGCCCCAATCAGCGCGCTAACGCTAATCAGGGCTTGAATCCACCGCAGCCGAAGCCGCAATGAGACTCGCAAATTCATTATCCGGCAAACGGTTGTGGAACTCAAGAGGTTTCCACAATGACGTGCCATAACTGCCAGATAGACTGCAATCGCTTTGGAAAACACCGCAACGGCCTTCAGCGTTTCCGCTGCTCTCAATGCCGTAAAACCTTCACAGAAGATCGCCAGAAGCCTTTGGACGAAATGCGCATCCCTCTCGCTAAAGCAACCATGATTCTGAAACTCTTGGTTGAGGGTACGAGCGTCCGCAGTATCGAACGTGTGACTCAGGTGCATAGAGACACGATTCTCCGGCTGCTCATCCTTGCGGGTGAGCGCTGCTCCCGATTGCTCGATGAAAAAATGCGTGGTCTGAAATGCAACTTCATAGAGTGTGATGAGATATGGACGTTCTGTTTTAAAAAGCAGCGCAGAGTCCGCAAAGCCGATCCCGCTGAGTTTGGCGACCAATGGGTTTTCGTCGCGCTTGATGCGGAAACAAAATTGGTTCCTAGCTTCTGCATCGGCAAGCGTTCTGCTGGCACAACAGCAGCTTTCATTGATGATCTTTCACAGCGCATCGAGAACAGGCCGCAAATCACAACAGATGGTTTCCGGTTTTACGTTAACGCTGTTGAGCGTTCCTTTGGTGCAGATGTAGATTTCGCGCAGCTCGTAAAGCTGTACGGAGATTATGGCCAGCATGACCACGCTGCAAAATACTCCCCAAGCCCAATCATCGAGGTTATATCCAAGGTTCGACAGGGAGAGCCGGATGCAGATCACATCAGTACCAGTTATGTTGAAAGACAAAATTTAACGATAAGAATGCAGATGCGCAGATTCACGCGGTTGACTAATGCTTTCTCGAAAAAATTGGACAATCTGAAAGCAGCGATAGCTCTGCATTTTGCTTACTACAATTTTTGCCGCGTCCATAAGACGCTAAGAGTTACGCCTTGCATGGAAGCAAAGATCACAGATCACATTTGGGATATGGCTGAACTGCTGACCGCCTAACCAGTTTCAAACAGGGCACGTTGTTCTGCTGTTACGGCAGCAACTCTTTTTGCGCTTTCCATTTGCATCAGTTGTGGCAGCTTGAGCCGTTCGCCATCGAGGATGTTTTTGATTGTGATTATCTGAATGCGCGGAAAAGTACCCTGAGTGCAATGAAAAAAACTATATTTTGCTGCATCGCTGACCATCTGTTTTGATGGTTCGTTTAGTGTTAGAAGTACTCCCATCACCGCACGCTGACCGTCTACAGCGCCTTGCAATTCACGCACGAAAGCAGGGGTTAATTTGCCTCCCTTTACCGAAATGACGATCTGGCGCGCTGGCTGGTTACTTGGGCCAGATAGATCATCCTTGAAGTAGCATTTTCCATCTACCCCGCGATCCCCAGCACGTCGCTTGGTCGGAACACCGCCAATTTTTTCCACGGCCCAATCCTGAAACTGAAATGGCTGCTCTGCTGCAAAGGCCTTCGCGGCATCCATATCTCGGGGCAGCCAAATCATTTCATATTTAAAATTCTCCCCGAATTTACTGATTCGCTGGTCGCGGATAACGTCAATCGCATCTTGAGAAATATCAATACCAATCCAGCGCCTTTTCTCGTCTTGCGCAACTTGAATCGTGGTTCCACAACCGCAAAAAGGGTCTAGAACCGTGTCGCCAGCATTCGTACTCGCCAGAATTATCCTTTGCAGCAGCTCTTCGGGCTTTTGTGTGGGATAGCCAAGCCGCTCTTGCGCTTGCGAATTTACAGGAAATATATCAGTCCAAACATCCTGAAGTGGGATGCCTTTCGCCTCATCAAGATACTTTTTTAGGCGTGGCCATCCGCCCTTTTTCTTGGGCCAGTAGATTTTTCCTTCTTTGTCGAGACGATCCAGTTCTGAGGGAACATAGGCCCAATGACGACCTTTAGCTGCTACGTCAAAACCGCGCCAGGGCTTTCCTGATTCTCCGTTTGTAATTCCAGCACCCGTCAGGTCGGCGTCTTTCCACGGGCGATCCTCATCGGTGCGAAACCTCTGCTCTATATAACTCGGATCGTACTTTAGATGACCACCCTTCCAGAACATTGAATCCGATTTTGCATAAAACAAAATCACATCATGGACAGGCCCATAGCGTTTTGCGCTGCTATGAGCACTCGTTCTCTTCCAGATGATTTCATTCTTAAAATTCTGGCCACCGAAAATAGCATCAAGCAACGTTTTCAAATAATGGCTTGCAGTCGGGTCACAATGAAGATAGAGGCAACCGGAGGAGCGAAGGACACGATGTAATTGCACTAGGCGGGGAGCCATCATTGCCAGATAAGCAAGCATGTCAGTGCCATCAAGCAAAAACTCGTACAGAGTCATGGCCTTGCCTAGTTCACCGCCAGCAGCTTTCACCTCTTCTAGATCGCGTTGCGCTTCTGGCCCCCATTGCCACGTATCCTTAAACGCAACTGCCAGCGCACCATTGCGTCTCTTGAAAAGCAGGTTATAGTTTTTGTCGCTGTTAAATGGTGGATCGAGATACACGAGGTCTACACTCTCATCAGGAATCTCGTTCCGACGTAAAACCTCAAGGTTGTCCCCACAAATGAGCTGGTATCGCACCGCAAAGGCCTCGCATATAGCGATATCGGGGGAAGAGAAGGGATTTTCTACCGGAATTAGGCCTGTAATCAAGGTTTCAGCAGTACATGCGCCTATTGTGCCAATTGCATTCCGGGCTTCATGCACCATATGTTGTGCAATCACTATTGGCACCCCAATAAGTAAACCCGCTTTTCAGCGGGTTTCGGTGTGATGTTGGAGAAAGTGTTATTCGGTACGAATAGGTGGCCAGCGTTTGATGCGTTTATAGTTGTGAGTTTTCCAGTCGGAAAAATCAGGTGTGATGCGAAGGTGCGGGTCAAGGTCAAACCCGAGATAGGTTCGGTCTTTAAAGAGAATCCCGATTGCGATGTCATCATCGTTTGTCGAGACTTCAACTCGTTCAACGACTTTGCCCCGGACAACAGCGAACGGGTCTGGTTTGCGTCTCTTGCGGGTGTTACGCTTGCGGTCAGCCATTTTTCGCCTCGTTGCAGGTGAATTTTGGTTAGGGCTGCGCTCGCGCTACAACGCGGACGCGGCCCGCTGACCTTATAGCCTTGATTCCAAAGGGAGCCAAGCCAAAAGCGCATCAACGCACTAATAGGACACCACCTAGCTCACGCCGGGCACAGCGGAGCAGATTCCTCATCTTCGCGTTGAAATCTTTGAATATACAAAATGTAATGAGCACTTCGATTCGGAATGACACGTTGAGTGTGAGGAGAATTCTCTATCGATATCGGCGCTGGATGCCACCTGCGGAGCTGTTCGACTCCGCCTATTCCCTGCTTTCGCGGTCCTAAGGGCCGCTCTTCCACTAAAAATACGGCAGGCTTTGGGGCCTGCCGCATTCGGTTTGCTGTATGCCGCCGGATTATCGGCGTAACTTACTGTTTAGATTACTGCTTTTTGGCTGGGGCTTTCTTTTTGGTTCCAGCCTTGCTCGTTCCAGCTTTTGAGGTCCCGGTTTTAGCAGGCGCTTTCTTCGCCGCTGTTCCGGTACCGTGGGGGTTGATCAGGTTGAGCGCGTCTTCAGCATTGAATGGGAACTGCCGCACAGATGTCTGTCCGGTGGTACTGAGAGTCACGTCAACACGGCGGCTCTGGGCAAGTGCCAGAACGCGCGCGTTACGGGTAAGCTGGGCTTTTTGCGCAGGAGAGAGGTCTTGTTCCTGCTCAACGGCCTGTTTGACCTGATCGGCGCTCATGGGCTGTTCTTCACCCAGGCCCTGTGTATCAATGGCATCGGCTTTCACGCCCTGCTCCACCAGGAATGCCTTGGTGCGGGCCACGCGGCGGTCAGAGAGTTTCTGGTTGTACTCGGCGCCTCCACGTGGATCGGCATGGCCTTGCAGAATCAGGTGGGCATCCGGTTTGTATTGCAGATAGTTTTTGAAGTCGGCGGCAAGGGCCGTGAGAGTGCGCTGCTGGCTGGCCACAAGACCACCGCTAGGATTGACTTCCGTGGGCTTTGCGGTTGCAAAGTAAATGCTATGCAGAGAGAGCCGCTGCTCAAGTTGGACCTGCTCCTTGGGTGGCGCAGGCGCTTGCACGGTGACCTGTGCCGTTGCGTCAACTTCACCGCCGCGACCATCGCTGACATGGCAGGTTACGGTATAGCTGCCGGGCGCAACGCCGGTGGAGTCAAATTGCGCATTCGCGCCAGAGCCGGAGACGTTTCCTCCGCTGGCTTTGTAGCTATAGGTCAGAGGATCGTTATCAGGATCGCTGGCATTCACGGCAATGTTGGATTTTTGCCCCACAGTGATGGTTGCGGGATTTGCGGTGCAGTTGCTGATGGTGGGCGGAGTGTTGGGCTTGGGCTCAATGCTCACGTTGGTGGAAGCATTTGCTGTGCCGCCGTGCCCGTCATCGACTGTGACTGTGATGGTGTAAGGACCTTCCTTGGCGCCGGCAGGAGTCCACCGGACCTCAGCGCCATTGCCGTCAATGTTGCCGCCCGTGGTGGTCCACTTATAAGTCAGAGTGTCATTATCAGCATCGGAGGCCTGGGCCTGAACTACGATGCTGTCACTGGATCCGGCAAAAAGTTTGGTTGGATTGGCCGTTACAGTAACTGTGGGCGCGTGGTTCGGCGGAGGCGG
>DASRCD010000567.1:0-5254 GCA_035653315.1 Candidatus Angelobacter sp. | reverse complement strand
CCAGTGAAATGAATCTTGTGAGCAGCCAGGTGAGCATTCGGGGCAGCGCCAATCTGCGCGTTGCCGGGACAGCCGCTGCGCCGGTGATTCTGGGCCGCACCACTCTAACAGGCGGCGAGTTCTTCCTGGCTGGCAACCGTTATGAAGTGCAGCAAGGCACGGTGGATTTTGTGAACCCGGTGCATACGGAACCAGTGGTGAACATTCAGGTAAGAACAACGATCAACGACTACAACATCACGCTGGGACTGAACGGGCCGATGGACCGCCTGGAAACCACCTATACTTCCGATCCGTCTTTGCCGCCGGTGGATATTATTCGACTGGTGGCAACGGGCAAAACCGAAACAGCCGCGAATGCGCCGGGAAGCAGCACTTCTTCCATGGGACCGGAATCCCTGCTGGCATCGGGAATCAGCAGCCAGGCTAGCAGCAAGATTGCCAAACTGGCGGGCATTTCACAGTTGCAGATTGATCCCGCGCTTGGCAGTGACAATGGACAAAATCCCGGAGCGCGCATCGCCGTGCAACAACGAGTGACCGGCAATTTGCTGGTAACTTTTGCCACTGACGTTACCTCAACACAGCGCGAGGCGATCCAGGTGGAATATAAGCTGAATCCAAAGTGGTCAGTAAGTGGCACCCGCGACCAGAATGGCGGATTCACAATGACGGGAAGATATCATAAGGATTTTTAGGCCAACGTATTTGTCAAAGTTATAGCTTCACAAAGCTTAGTCAATAAAGCGCAAAGCACCCAATTCCAGGGCAGATGATACTTCTCTGCCCTTTCTACGCGATGCGATGTTTCAATCAGCACCCCAGCTACATTCCATAATAATTACACCCTCATTACGGTACGGCAGTAACTTGCTGAAAAGACAATAAGAAAAGCAAAATATCGGAACTTACCTCACCGGTCAGGAACTCTATGAGTCTGGTTATGCCGATCCACGCGACCTACGACTATCGTCTGGTGACACTTTCCGTCTTCATTGCCATATTTGCGTCCTATGCAGCACTGGAATTAGCGGGACGAGTGACCGCTGCCCGGAACTATGCTCGCGTGGCCTGGCTTCTGGGCGGCGCATGTGCCATGGGAACCGGTATATGGTCAATGCATTACACGGGAATGCTGGCATACCGGCTACCGATTCCTGTTTATTACCACATTCCCACTGTGGCCCTTTCACTGCTTGCCGCAATCTTCGCATCCTTTATTGCGCTATTTGTGGTTAGCCGCCAGCAACTCACCACCTTCCGAGTCTTGATTGGAAGTTTGCTCATGGGCGCGGGGATCGCGACCATGCATTACACCGGAATGGCAGCGATGCGGATCTCCGCCATGCATCATTATCATCATGGCCTGTGGACGTTGTCCGGAGTGCTCGCCGTGGTAGTTTCGCTTGCGGCATTGTGGCTTACATTTCATTTCCGCGAGGAAAAATCAGAACGGCTGCTGAAGATCATTAGTTCGGTAATCATGGGGCTGGCAATACCAGTGATGCACTACACAGGCATGGCTGCTGTTACCTTCATGCCTACGAACGAAACTCCGGACTTGTCCAATGCGCTGAATACTTCCGTCCTTGGAAACTCCGCAGTAATCCTTGCAACCCTGGTTATTCTCGGAACGGTGCTATTGACTTCGCTAGTAGATCGCAGGTTCTCCGCGCAGGCGCGAGAACTGGCGATGAGTGAGCACCGCTATGAACTGTTGTTTGAAAGCAATCCCCAGCCTACTTTTGTGTTTGATTTGGAAACACTGTCTTTTCTTGCGGTGAATAAAGCGGCTGTGAATACCTATGGGGTTCAGACCCATGAATTTCTTGACTTGAAATTGCCTGCCCTTGGTGCTGACCAGGATGTTCGTGAAATGCTCGCCGCAGACTACATTGCAACACCTGTCAAAACGCAACACCGGCGTAAGGACGGCACTCTATTCGATGTCGAACTTTCGCTCCGAAAGATCTGTTGGGGCGGCAGGGCGGCAGCACTGTTGTTGGCGGCGGACATTACCGAGCGGACAAGGACAGAGCAATTAGAGTTGGAACGCCGCCATTTTCTGGAAACCATTACCCAGAACCAGCCGCTGGATGAAAGCCTTAACCATCTCATCCGGCTTTTAGAAAATCAGCTTCCGGGCGCTCTTTGTTCAATTTTATTGTCAAAGCCTGGACGATTTTGCCAGGTAGCCGCCAGCAGTTTTAGCAGGGACATGATGGCTGAATGGGAAGGTTTAAGGCTGGAAGACATTTCCTATTCATTAGGATCCAGCAGCAATGAACGGGAAATATCCTTCATTCATGATATTGCCGGCAATGCGCCGGATGCAGTTCTACGGGAATGGGCAAGGTTGTTAAGTCTCAAGTCCTGCTGGTCTGCGCCCGTGATCGGTCCCACAGGTACGCTGGTAAGCCTGATACTGGTATTTTTCCACGAGCACCGTCAGCCGCATCTTCAGGACCGAAGCAGACTGGAAATGGCACGAGATATGGCTGGTATTGCCATTCAACATAGCCAATTAACTGACCGCCTTTCTTATCAGGCCCAACATGATGCTCTCACCGGACTGCCCAATCGATTTTTGCTGGAAGACCGGCTACAACAGGCGATCGCTTATACAAACCGGCATGAATCACAGCTCGCGGTTTTGATCATCGACCTCGATGGATTTAAATACATCAACGATACTGTAGGACATCAATGTGGAGACCAGGTCCTGATTGAAGTGGCGCGCCGGCTGCGTTCAGTGATACGAAGAACAGATACCGTTGCCCGCATTGGCGGTGATGAATTCTGCCTGGTCTTGAGCGATTTACGCAGATCAAGCGACTCTTTCCAAGTGGCCCATACTTGTCTGGACATTCTGCGCAAGCCGCTCATGATTGCTGAGCACGAGTATTCCATCAGCGCCAGCATTGGCATCAGCTGTTACCCGGAGCATGGCACTGAACCGGAAATGCTGCAGCAAAATGCTGACACTGCCATGTATCATGCCAAATTTAACGGCAAGAACGGCTTTCAAGTATTCACCCAGGAAATTAATGCACATCTTCGCGAGCGGCTGGAGTTGATGGGAGACCTGCGCCACGCACTGGAAAATGATGAACTCCATCTTGAGTATCAGCCACAATTCATAGCAGACGGCCAACTTGTTGGGTTTGAGGCATTGCTGCGCTGGAACCACCACAAGAGAGGCATGATCTTTCCTGACAGGTTCATTCCCGTTGCTGAAGAAACCGGCCTCATTGTTCCTATCGGCAACTGGGTGCTCAACGAAGCATGCCGCCAACTGGCTGTTTGGCGCCAAAACGGCTACACAGGGCTGCGCGTGGCGGTGAATGTCTCCACACTTCAGTTTGAGCGGCAGGATTGGATGGATACAATTTCTGATGCACTCAAGAAAAACGGCGTGCCGCCTTCATGCTTGGAGCTTGAACTTACCGAAACAGTAGTCATGAAGAATTGCGAACGGGCTGCTACCCGACTAACCGAACTGCGGGCATTGGGCGTAAGCTCAGCAATTGACGATTTTGGGACCGGATACTCTTCACTGAAGTATCTGCAAAATCTGCCCATTGACACACTCAAAATCGATCAGTCGTTCATTCGCAATCTTGATTCCTCGTCAGATATACAGTCTGGCAATGGTGCAATTGTGCAAGCCATTGTGACTTTAGCGCAGCAACTGGGTTTGCGCGTGGTAGCCGAAGGCGTGGAAACCAACGGAGAACTCGAAGTGCTGCGCCGCCTGGGGTGCGATTTCGTCCAGGGTTACTTATTCTCTCGTCCAATGTCTGTGGAACAATGCGACCAATTCATGCGGTCGAATTCCTCCAGGCTTATGGACCAACCGCCGTTAGTTTCACGAGAATAGATCAAAGTTCATGACTGCCTATATGACTTGAAATATTGCCTGAGACTCAGTTCCCATGAGACCATGCATTCTCATGTTAAAGACCGAGCACAACAACCTTGTCCTGCAAACGGATAGCTATAAATTCACGCATTGGAAACAGTATCCGCCCGGGACGCAGCATGTTTACAGCTACCTGGAATCGCGCGGCGGCATGTTTCATCAAACGCTGTTTTTTGGACTGCAATATTACCTGCGCAAATACCTGCAAGGTTCCGTGATCTGCGAGAAAGACGTTCTTGAAGCGCGTGAATTTGTTGACCGGCATATTGCGCCGGGCATGTTTAATTTTGATGGCTGGATGCATATTGTCCGCGCTCATGGCGGCAGATTGCCGGTAGTGATCAAGGCGGTGCCGGAGGGCAGCGCGGTGGAAGTGCAGAATGTTTTGATGACGATTGAGAACACTGATCCGCAATGCTACTGGCTGACAAATTATCTGGAGACGCTGCTGCTCAAGGTTTGGTATCCGATTACGGTGGCCACTCTTTCACAGGGAATCCGCAAGGTGTTTTTGGGAGCGCTGCAGCGGTCCGGCGACCCCGCGCTCATCGACTTTAAGCTGCATGATTTTGGATACCGCGGCGTTTCCAGTGAAGAGACAGCGGGGATCGGCGCAGCGGCACATTTAATCAACTTTAAAGGAACTGATACGGTTGCCGGCATTCGCGTGCTGCAACAGTATTACCAGTCGCAAGAGATGGAAGGTTTCAGCATTCCCGCCGCCGAGCACTCAACCATAACAGCCTGGGGCCGCGAGAACGAAGCGCAAGCTTACGAAAATATGCTCACGCAATTCCCTGAAGGACTGGTTGCCGTGGTGAGCGATTCATACAACGTCTATGAGGCCTGCGAGAAGTTATGGGGCGGAGTGCTGCGGGACAAAGTTGAGCAGCGGACGGGAACGCTGGTGGTGAGGCCTGATTCCGGCAAGCCGCGCGAAGTAGTGCTGAAAGTTCTGGAAATTCTGGGCGCGAAGTTTGGCTATGAAACGAATGCGAAAGGCTATCGCGTGCTGAACCCGAAAGTGCGCGTGATCCAGGGCGACGGCGTAAATTACTGGACGATCCAGGACACGCTTACGGCGATGAATCGCGCAGGATGGTCTGCGGACAACATCACCTTTGGCATGGGCGGCGCGCTGCTGCAACAGTTGAATCGTGACACGCAGCAATTTGCTTTCAAGTGTTCCAACGTTACGGTGAATGGCGAAGATCGCGATGTGTTTAAATATCCGGTGGAAGGGCATGATAAAGCCTCAAAGCGGGGACGGTTGGCGCTGCATTACAAAGACGGACATTGCGCACGGTAAGAACACAGCGCCGCGTTGAAGAT
>DASRCD010000566.1:0-2043 GCA_035653315.1 Candidatus Angelobacter sp. | reverse complement strand
CAATGACCTGTTCCACGTCATTGCTGGGCCCCAGCTTCACTTCCCGCTTGTCACCATTTTTTGTGCGGACATAGCTCTTTCCATCTTCGGCAAATACCGTATCGCGCGGCGCTACCAGCACATTCGGGTCACAGCTGATCTCAATATCCACGGAAGCGGAAAGATCAGGCAGCAGTTTGGCGTCCGTGCCATTGATGGAAAAGATCACTGCCAGCGTTCGCGCCTTGCTGGAAAATGCGCTGGTCTGGGCCACGGCGGCAATGCTTTCCACTCTGCCGGAGAATGACAAATCAGGATAAGCGTCCAGGCCGATGTGGACATTCTGGCCAATGCGCAGATTTTCAATGTCCGCCTGGTTCACGCGCGCGCGAATCTGCATTTGCGCGGGGTTCACCACCTGCATGAAAGGAAAACCGGCGCGGACCTCGTCGCCTTCCTGCACGTCAGACATGCTGCCGCCCTTCCACATGGAATTGACTACCGCCACGCCATCCATGGAAGAGCGCACCACCATCTTCTCAGTGTTGCTCTGCGCCCATTTCATGGCAGTCAGGGCGCGGTCGCGCTGGATTTCCAGGATGCGCAATTCGGCTCTGGCCGCCTGCCGTTTCAAATCAAATGTCTGGCTCAATTGCTGGAATGTCGCGCGCGCCTGCTCCAGGTCCTGCTCATTTTTTTCAGCGTCTATGCGCGAAACAATTTCGTTCTTCTTGACTTCAAGTTCCGCTGTCTTCTGAGCGTCTTCCGCTTTTTTCAGCTCGGTCTCATCGGCAGCGCGGGCCGCCGCTTGCTCGGCTTCTTTTTTGCCGATCTGTGCCACCAGATCTTTGTATTCAGCTTCTTTATCCAGAACATTTTTGAGCTGCGCCTGGCGGTCAAATTCCACCAGCACATCGCCCTGATGCACCGTGCTTCCGTTCTTCACCATCTTGGTGATAATCAGCGAACCCAATCCCTGTCCTGAAAGGCGTGGTGCGGCAATCGTATGTGACTCCACCGCTTCCACAATTCCATGCACCCGGACTTTGCTGAAAAAATCCTTCTGCTCTACCACGGCAGTGCGCATGGACTGGCCTGCTGCGGCGGACCGGCTGGCGGTCATCATACGGAAAAGCGCAATGCTTCCGGCAATCGCCACGACAGCAATAAAGATCGCCACCGGCCAGCGCCACTTGTGCCTGGATGGAGGAGCAATCTCCGGGACAAACACTGGCCCGGGAGCCGGTTCAATCTGGGGCGCGGCCGCAACTTCAGCGGCGCTAAAAAATGTTGCTTGTTTCTCCAAACGCTTACCTATGGATTGATTTCAGCAGGGAAGTCTATCGGTTTGTAAGACTCTTGCCGTTTCTTTAATGCGGATTTACCGCCTTACTATAGGTCAATCTCAATCTACTGCAAAGTTCAAAGGGTCCAACCCCAAATTTTTTTTCTACTCTTTTACGGAATAAGCTTTACTTCTGGATTAAGGAATGCCTGAACCTGGCCCTTCTTGCAATATTTTCTATAACGATTTCAGGGAATAACTTGATCAACACGCCAGCGTGGAAACCACTGGTTGGACGACCTGCTTAATTAAAAGTTGGCAAGGTTTCTCGTTTCGGGAATAGCTGAACAAGAAAGGCTTGCGTCTCTCGATAGCGACCTTCCTGGAAATTCCGCATGTAAATTCCGCAAATTTCAAAAATTCCTCTTGACAACATATACTGTGTATTACATAGTATATGACATACACTGTATGAAGAACAGTACCAAGCTCGACCTGGAACTTTTTGAAAACCTCAAGCTGGAGCTTCGGCGCGGCTGCCTGGTAGTGGCCGTTCTGGCCCAACTCAAGGATGAGCATTACGGTTACACGTTGCGTAAAGCTCTGGAAGACCAAGGGTTGGCCATGGATGAAGGGACGCTGTATCCATTGCTGCGCCGCCTTGAAACCCAGGGACTTTTGACGAGCGAGTGGCGGGAAGAAAACAAGCGGAACAAGCGCTTTTATCGCCTTTCAGCCCAGGGTGAGCTGATCTTGCGGCAGCTTTTAGATGAATGGCA
>DASRCD010000565.1:0-4069 GCA_035653315.1 Candidatus Angelobacter sp. | reverse complement strand
GCCAACAGATACCGAATAAAAGTTAGGTTTAGTTTTGACCTGAATGGAATCCACGCAGAGATGATGATAAATGATGGAGCAGGAGATCGCCCTGAAAACGCGGAAAGACGCAGAATGCGGAGCAGGTGTTACCATTTTATTTCCACATGCCAAAATCTTTTCAAGATGTAGATTTCATCGTGGTGGGCGCCGGTGTGGCCGGGCTGAGGGCAGCCATTACGCTGGCTGAAGCAGGCAGAGTACTGGTGCTGGCGAAGCAGGAGATTTCAGAATCTGCCACGCAATATGCCCAGGGCGGAATTGCGGTGGCGCTCAGCGATGAAGATGAGATCAGCCTGCACCTGCAGGACACGATCAATGCGGGCGATGGCATTGTGAATCCGGAAGCGGCGCACGTGCTGGTAGAAGAAGGGCCAGACAGGATTCAGGAACTGATCGAGTGGGGCACGGAGTTTGATCGCAAAGGCACAAAGCTGACATTTACGCGAGAGGCGGCCCATAGCCGCAACCGTATTCTGCACGCTCATGGCGATTCCACAGGGCGCGAAATTGGCCGGGCGCTCTACGCCAAAGCGGCCACACTCAAAAACATTTCATTTTCCGAGTTTGAGTTTACTTCTGCTCTGTGCATGGAAAATGGCCGCATTTCCGGCGTGCAATTGATATCGGCACAGGGAGAAATGCATCAAGTTCGCAGCCGGGCTGTGCTTTTGGCCACCGGCGGAGCAGGCCACGTTTATAGCAATACTACCAATCCCCCCGTAGCTACGGCCGACGGCGTGGCCATGGCATTCCGCGCCGGGGCTGAAATCAGTGATATGGAGTTTGTCCAGTTCCATCCCACAGCGCTCTACGTAAAAAATGCGCCTAGATTCCTGCTTTCTGAGGCTTTGCGGGGTGAAGGCGCAGTGCTGCGCAATGCGGAGCTGCATCGGTTCATGGCGAAATACCATGAAGCGGGAGAGTTGGCTCCGCGTGATGTTGTTGCCCGCGCCATTGCGCATGAGTTGGAGATTTGTCGGCAAGACCCTGTGGTGTACCTGGATATGACCCATCTTAAGGAGAGCCATATCAAAGCCAGGTTCCCAAGAATTTACGAAACCTGTCTTAAATACAACGTGGATATCACGATTGACCTGGTGCCGGTCCGGCCGGCAGCGCATTATCTAATGGGTGGAATTCGCACTGATCTTAAGGGCCAAAGCAGCCTGCCCGGACTCTATGCAGCCGGCGAGGCAGCATGCACGGGAGTCCATGGGGCGAATCGCTTGGCAAGCAATTCCCTGCTGGAAGGCCTGGTTTTTGGAGCTCGCGCTAGCCTGGCAATGCTGAAGGAAAATCACTCGAAAGAACGCCCATCCCCTTCCCAGTCAGAGCCTGAGCAATTAGTGGCGAGTGGCGTTGCCAAGCAGGCTGACCAGATCATTCATGAGATCCAGCAACTCATGTGGAGCAAGGTGGGAATAGTCCGTACCCGCCAAGGGATGATGGAGACAATTCAGCATCTACAGGCAATGGCTGAGACCCTGCCTTTGTGTACCAGCCGCCGCAACTGCGAAGCCCGGAACATCCATACAGCAGGGCTTTTAATTGCCCGCTCGGCCCTGGCGAGGCTGGAAAGCCGCGGAGCGCATTACCGCGTAGACTACCCAGCGCATGATGATGCCAAATTTAAAAAACATTCCATTGTGGGTGAAAAAGGCGTTAAGTTTGTTTAAAACTTCTGAAAATGCAATGGGCCCTGCTATGGCAAGGCCCAACCAGATGGAGAGAGTGGCATTTCTTTAATCAGCTTAAATGTATCGTCTCACGATAAAAACTTTCAGGCAAGTTACGTTTGGGCTATCGACCAGCAAATTTCCACCCAAAAGCTCTTTTCCACAGGGTGGCGGTTGTTATGTCTCAATCTGGGATAAGCGCCGCCTAATTTAATAAACTAAGTACAAAAATAAATTCAAAAAAGTACTATTTTTTAGCCTTCGACAACACC
The DNA here is from genome assembly GCA_035653315.1 of Candidatus Angelobacter sp. Classification (GTDB taxonomy): domain Bacteria; phylum Acidobacteriota; class Terriglobia; order Terriglobales; family Acidobacteriaceae; genus Angelobacter. The sequence goes on along the minus strand of DASRCD010000565.1, from coordinate 2,079 downwards.
CTTTATAGTGTTAAGGGAAATGTGTAAAGATTTGTAACCCTTAGCCGAATACTAATCTGCGGAATAACGTTGGGCTCCGCGTAAACTACTGAAAAGGATGGACATGACCAATTCCCCCGAGCCGTCTCGCTGGTATGTTGCTGAACTCACAGAGGAAGTTACTCTGGAAGGCGACCTTGGAAATGTTGTCCACAAGAAAACGCGGGTTATCTTTGCAGATACTGCCGAAGACGCCTACGAAAAAGCCCTCTCCATGATCTCCGAGCACGAGCTTGGCTATCTGAATGAGCATAACCGTGCCGTTCGTACCCGCTTTTGGGGATTGCGTGAGCTAGACCTATCCAATGAAGATATGGATCGTGCGGGAATTCTGCCCAAGCAAAAGCCTGCCCGTCGCCGCAACTCTACTGGGCTAACTCCAGACCAGCAGTTCGCCTTGCTGCTGTCCATTAAGCCTGGGGCTCTTCCGAACTAGATTCTGCTTTTGGAAACAACTTTGAGGCAAAAATCGAGGTTCCCAGAACCACTGCAATCACAACCAGAGCAACCCAGGTTGGAATCTGGTACTTGGCAGGCAGCAGCATCTTTGCGCCGATGAAAATCAGCACAACCGATAAACCATAGTTCAAGTAATGGAAGAGCTTCATCAGCCCAGATATCACAAAATAAAGTGACCGCAGGCCAAGAATGGCAAAGACGTTTGAAGTGTAAACAATAAACGAATCGCGCGTTATGGCCAGAATGGCCGGAATGGAATCGGTGGCAAACAGAATGTCTGTGGTTTCCACCACCAGCAAGACAACGAACAAGGGCGTTGCAAAAAGTTTACCGTGCTGTCGCGTGAAGAACTTTCCACCCTCATAGCTCTCCGTAAGCGATAAAAATTTCCGGGAATATTTCAGGACAAGGTTTTTGGAAGGATCTTGTTCCTCGTCACCGCCGATCATGAGCTGAATGCCGGTATAAATCAAAAAAATTCCGAAGCCATAAAGGATCCAGTGAAACTTCCTTACTAAGGCCACACCGGCAACAATGAAGATTCCGCGCATGATAAGCGCGCCCAGGATTCCCCAAAATAGAACTGTTCTTTCCTGCTCAGGAGGAACTTTAAAATAATTGAATAAAATAATGAAAACAAACAAATTATCGACACTTAATGCTTCTTCTAACAGATACCCTGTAATGAATTCAATGGACTTCCCGGCACCCATCCACTGATGGAGAAAGATGGCAAACCCCACGGCCAGGCTGATCCAGAAAGCGCTTCCCCACAGTGCCTGTTTGAAAGAAACCGGCTTATTGCTGCGATTCAAAATCGCCAGATCCAGGAACAAAAGAAGCAGAATCCCGGCATTAAAAAAGATCCAAAAGCTTATATGCATGCGATTGCTTGAGAGCGCCCGCGCTTACAGTTGCTCCGGTGGGGAGACCTCGGCGCCACTATCAGGATATTTTTCATGCAGGCGATTAAAGACGAAAGCTCCAGGAAAAGCAAAATCTCTAGGATTGAGGGCAGGTGGAGGGAATATCTCTTAGTTTAAGTTTGTATCCCCTCTGAGGAGCCAAAGGCATCTCCGATGGTGCATCTGAGTATCCCATTTACAGAATCGGGGGAACGTATTATGCGCGCCAAAGCAGCTATTCAGAGTCATCCAATCCATCCCATGCTGGTGGGATTCCCACTCTCTTTGTGGATTGGGTCATTCATTTTTGATGTGATCGGTTCAATCTGGTCCATTCCGGGGCTCTGGACAACAGGATTTTATTGCGTAGTTGGAGGCTGCATTGGAGCAGTGCTGGCGGCAGTGCCCGGAGCACTGGACTGGTGGTTCGCGATTCCATCCAACTCAAGCGCCAAACAACGTGGACTGCTGCATGGCGGGCTCAACACCCTTACCCTGCTTCTATTTATTTACATTGCCTATCGGCTGGGGTCGCCTTCAGCAGCGCCGGATTCAGTTGCTCTGGTTTTGATGGGAATCGGCGTGGTGATCCTGGGGATTTCTGGCTGGCTAGGCGGTACCCTGGTGTATCGAAACCAGATTGGCGTGGTCCATTTGAATGCCAATGCAGGCAAAC
>DASRCD010000564.1:0-3849 GCA_035653315.1 Candidatus Angelobacter sp. | reverse complement strand
CCACTTATGCCGGTGAAAATGCGCGGCAGGAAGCGGTGGAGATTGCGGAATCGCCGGAAATTGAGCATGCTTTTGAGACGGCCAACTACACCGGAATTCTGCACGAATTTCGTCGCCATCAGCCCACGTTACAGGGCGGGTTTGCTCTTGCCCTGCGGGATGGCGATGCGGTAGCCAGTTGGAACCTCACACAACCTTGGCCGGTGCTGCGGCAATCTCTGCCGGACCTGCAAAAGTTGCATCGCGCTCCGCAAAAATGGGTGTATCAGAATACCGAATATCTTTTATCGCAGGCATCTGTCGGGAAGTCAGGAGCAATTCTGGTTGCGCTCCCCTTGCCTAAAGATTTTTCCAGCACGCTGGCTCAGATCAGCCAGAACCAGCATGATTACCAGACGCTAAGCCTGGAAGCCAAACGCATTCGCGGCTTATATATGCTGCTGCTCACGCTGCTGACCGTGCTGGTGCTCTTTGTGGCTACCTGGTTTTCGATCTTCGTCGCCAAGCTGGTTACCCGGCCTGTGGAGGCGTTGGCTGAGGCGACACGCGAAATATCCATAGGGCATCTGGGGCATCGCGTGGAAGTTTCCGCCGCGGATGAACTGGGCGAACTGGTTACTTCATTCAACAAGATGGCGGCCGAGTTGGAGTCAAGCCGCAAAGAGATTGAGCAGTCCGCGCGTGCCCTGAGCGATACCAACAATGAATTGGACCAGCGGCGCAGGCATATTGAGACCATTCTGCAAAATATTCCAACCGGCGTTTTGTCGCTCGGACCAGACAGGCGTGTTACGCATACGAATGTGGCTTTTGGACGGATGTTCTGGCCCAACGGCGGAGCGCCATTGGTCGGCTCCACGCTGCAGGAAGTGTTTCCGCCGGAAACCGCGTCTGATCTGGAGCACCTGCTGCGCAGGGCGGATCGCATGTCAGTGACTGCGGCGCAATTTGAAGTTCCGGTAGAAAAAGAAAAGCTGAATGTCAGCGTAACAGTTTCTTCCGTCCAGCACGGAAAGCAGCGGCTTGGCTATGTGATTGTGTTTGAAGATTACAGTGAACTGCTGAAAGCGCAGCGTGAAGCGGCGTGGCGTGAAGTGGCTAGGCGCGTGGCCCATGAAATCAAGAATCCTCTCACGCCAATTGCACTATCGGCAGACCGCATTTTACGGCACCTTGAGCGCGGCGGAGCGCCGGATGAATCCTCTCTGGCGGTGATTCATGGCTGTGCCGCCACTATTACCGGGGCAGTCCAGACGGTGCGTTCGCTAGTGGATGAATTTTCCTCGCTGGCGCGCTTCCCTGCCGCACAGCCCAGACCGGCTGACATTAATGAGATTGTGGAAGGCACGCTGGCCATGTTTAATGGCCGGCTTGACGGCATTCAAGTGGAAAAACAACTGGACGGCAATTTGCCGCTGGTCATGGCTGATCCTGAAGCGATTAAACGCGCGCTGGCCAACCTGATTGATAATGCCGCAGAAGCCATGCAGGATTCTCACGTAAAGGAAATTCATATTGCCACTTCCTTGCTGGATGCCGGCGACGGCCTGGAAATAACTGTGGCAGATACCGGCCACGGCATCAATCGCGAGGTAAAAGAAAAGCTCTTCCTGCCGTATTTTTCTACCAAGAAACGCGGCACCGGGCTTGGCCTGGCCATTGTGCGCCGGATAGTGGAAGATCATCGCGGATCGATTCGCGTGGAAGAAAACAAGCCTGCGGGCACAAAGTTTACGGTGGAACTGCCATTGGCCGGCGAAATGGCCGAAGCGGAGTCGCAAAGTGCATAGTGTGCTGGTAGTGGATGATGAGCGCGATATCCGCGAATCATTGCGCGGCGTGCTGGAAGATGAAGGCTACAAGGTCATGCTGGCCGAAAGCGGCGAGGACTGCCTGGAACAGCTGAAGAAGCGCTCCTGCGAAGTAGTGCTGCTGGATATATGGCTGCCGGGTATGGATGGCCTGGACACGCTGGAGCGCATTCGGCAGTTGGACAATGCGCCGGAAGTGGTCATGATTTCCGGGCACGGCACCATTGAAACCGCTGTCCGTGCCACAAAGCTTGGCGCATTTGATTTTCTGGAAAAGCCCCTTTCTCTCGATAAGACCCTGATCATCCTGAAGAATGCGCTGGAATCGCACAGGCTTCGCCAAGAGAACGCGGAGTTCAAAAAACAATTTCAGGCCAAGAGCGTCATAGTAGGCGAAAGCATTCCCATGAAGGCCCTGCGGCATGAGATTGCCGTAATGGCCCCGACGAATGGCCGCGTATTGATTTATGGCGAATCGGGAACAGGCAAAGAGCTGGTGGCGCATGCCATTCATGCCCATAGCCTGAGAAAAGACAATTTATTTGTCGAGGTAAATTGCGCGGCAATTCCTGAAGACTGGATTGAGAGCGAACTATTCGGCCATCGCAAGGGTGCGCTTCCCGGAGCTTCCGGCGATAAGGAAGGCAAGTTTGAAAAAGCAAATGAGGGCACCCTCTTCCTGGATGAAGTTGGCGATATGAGCCTGAAAACGCAATCCAAGGTGCTGCGCACGCTGGACGAACAAAAAGTCACTCCAGTTGGTGATGATGAGCCGATCAAAGTTGATGTGCGGGTAATTGCGGCCACAAACAAAGATCTGGAAGAAGAGATTTCCCGTGGAAATTTTCGCGAAGACCTGTTTTACCGCTTGAACGTAATTCCGTTTTATGTTCCGCCATTGCGGGAGCGCAAGGAAGATATCCCCCTCCTGGCAAAACACTTTCTTAAGGAAATTTCCGCCGCTTACAGCAGGCGTCCGCGCGAAATCACCGATGATGCCATTGACACCTTGGCACGTTATTCCTGGCCGGGCAATGTGCGCGAACTGCGCAACGTGATTGAGCGGCTGGTGATCATGAATCCCACGGTGCAGAAGATTGACCGCAAGCTGCTGCCGCCGCTGATTCACCGTGAAGGCGGACGGACTTCTTCCGCCGGCTTCTCCACGCTGCATCAGGCGCGGGCTGCTTATGAGCGTGATTACATCCTGAAAAAGCTGGATGAGAACCATGGCAATGTGACCCGGGCAGCCGAAGTGCTGGGTCTGGAGCGCAGCCATCTTTACCGGAAGATGAAGACGCTGGGTATTGCGGTGAAGGAATAGGTCTTATTTCATTCAAGCTACGCGCAGTTCGTCATTTCGTCCCATAAAGACGCAAAATGCATTTCATCCCATCTAATAATGCGCGAAATCAAAACTTAACATAAAAAGTTATGACGATTTAATTTGTGCTCCGTCTAACCCCTGGAAGCTGATGTACCAAAGATTGTGAACCAGGTGATCTTATGAGCACAGTTGAACCGATGGCGATAAGCGGACGGATTCCTTTAAAGGAGAGCGGCCGCACAGTTTTTGTTCCTCTGGAAGAAGTTGAATATTTTGAAGCAGAGGGAAACTATGTACAGGTGCACGCCGGTGCGGGACAATACCGGGTGCGGGAGAAGCTGAGCACGTTTGCGGCGCGCCTGCCGGAGCGCGATTTTGTCCGCATTCACCGATCTTTCATCGTAAACCGTAACCGCATTCAGGAACTTCGACGGTCATTCAGCGGTAAATATCTTATAACCCTGGTCTCGGGCAAGCAGGTAACGTTGAGCCGAAGCCATCGGCAATATTTGCCTGCATTGAAAGACCCATCTTTTGCTGAGGCGCAGCAGATTGCCGGATAAAGGTGAATAAAAATTGGATGATCGGGTGATCTGATTCGCAAAAGATCCCTACCTGTATATAGCAGTCCCGCGTACAGCAATTTTAAGATAAATAAAATTGGCGCACCCTTGGATGAGTGCGCCAATACCTTCTCCAGCTAAACTACAT
>DASRCD010000563.1:0-16327 GCA_035653315.1 Candidatus Angelobacter sp. | reverse complement strand
CCAGATTCTCCTTAAGCTCGTGCAGGAGCTGGCGCAGTTCTGTCCGATCATTCTTCTTTGTGGCGCGTGGGGACATACTCGGGGTGAATCATAGCGGCCAACCCTGCTATAAGCAAGAAGTGCACGGACGAAGGATGAGCGTCATAAATCCCCGCATTAAATTCTTCGATTGCCTGGCCAGGCTCGTCCGATTCGGGCTTAGCTTATCCACGAATTCTGAAACCTGTTAGGCATAGGGTGTTCCGTGATGATCACGTACTGTTCCTATTCAGGAACATCCATCTTGTCTTACTCGTCCGAATCGGACGAGTGCGGTTGAAGCCACAGCAACGCTGGCATCTAATAGGGGCCGGCAGAAAGTCACCCTGCTCTTTTGCCGAGCTTTCTTGCCTATTCACTGTGGAGAAATATGAAACTGATGCGACAGACATTTGAACACCGCTTACAGGAGTCCTGGATACAGGATCCGCGCTGGCATGGGATTACCCGGCCTTATTCGGCAAAAGACGTAACGCGCCTGCGTGGAACAATTCAGATTGAATACACGCTTGCCTGCCTGGGAGCCAAGCGCTTCTGGGACCTGCTCCACTCTGAATCCTATGTAAAAGCGTTGGGAGCGATGACAGGCAATCAGGCCGTGCAGCAGGTGCAGGCCGGCCTAAAGGCCATTTATCTGAGCGGGTGGCAGGTAGCAGGCGATGCCAATCTTGCCGGGCAGATGTACCCGGACCAAAGCTTGTATCCATGCAATAGCGTCCCCAATCTCGTCAGAGAGATCAATAATGCATTCATTCGTGCTGACCAGGTCCACCACTCTGAAGGAAAGAATGGCATGTACTGGTTTGCTCCCATTGTGGCAGACGCCGAGGCAGGATTTGGCGGCAGCCTGAATGCTTTTGAACTGATGAAGGCGATGATTGAAGCGGGAGCGGCAGCGGTCCATTTTGAAGACCAGCTTGCTTCCGCAAAAAAATGCGGCCACATGGGCGGCAAGGTTCTTGTACCGACACAGGAGTTTGTGCAGAAGCTGATCGCAGCGCGCCTGGCTGCGGACATTATGGGGGTTCCCACCGTTCTTATCGCCCGAACTGATGCCAATAGCGCAAAGCTGCTGACTCCAAGCAATGACGCTCTTGACGCTGAATTCCTGACAGGCAAACACACTCCCGATGGCTTTATGGAATTTCAGGGCGGGATCGATGCTGCAATTGCGCGCGGCCTGACCTATGCTCCTTATGCTGACATGCTCTGGTGCGAGACATCCGAGCCGAACCTTAAAGAAGCGCAAAAATTCGCCGAAGCCATTCATGAGCAATATCCAGGCAAGCTGCTTGCTTATAACTGCTCACCTTCATTCCACTGGAAGAAGAAGCTGGATGATGTGAGCATTGCGAGGTTCCAGAATGAGCTGGGCGCAATGGGCTACAAATTCCAGTTTGTAACGCTGGCCGGATTTCACGCACTGAATTACAGCATGTTTGAGCTTGCCCAGGGTTACGCGCGGGAAGGCATGACGGCCTATTCCCGTCTCCAGGAAAAAGAATTCAGATGTGCTGAAAGAGGCTACACCGCAGTACGTCATCAGAGATTCGTTGGCACAGGGTACTTTGACGATATCGCGCAAACCATCGCCAATGGCCAATCCTCAACGGTGGCGCTGGAAGGTTCCACCGAAAATGAACAATTTGTAGTTGAGCCTGCAATAGAACGCACAGCTAAGTCTGCTGCTTAACTTAGCTGACTCCATTGAGGTGATTCGCCCCTTTTGCCACGGCCCGGCGGAAGGGGCATTTTTCTTTATCACTTCGCTCAACAGCGGTTTTAAGAAATTTCTGCCTTAAAAGCTTGCAGTCCGACGCGTGCCGGTCCTCTCCATCAAGTTTGTGCGCCCAACGTTTTCACCAGCAGCTTTGTATCATCAGAGATGATCCCATCCACGCCCATTTTAGCCAGGCGATCCATTTGCCGGGGATCATTCACCGTCCAGGTAATCACGGTTTTTCCGGCAGTATGTAGCTCGTCCAATAATTTTTGGGTTAACAACTTATAGTGGGGAACAACATAGCTGACGGGCAATAATTTCCATCGCCGCAAATGCCAATAGGATTTGGAGAGCGCGCCAAGCGCCAGCGATGCGTCCATCTCGTACAATTTGCGCACAACGCTAGGCAAAAATGAAGAAATGAAATACCCGCGTTGTGGCGGGAATTTCTTCATCGCTTGCGCAACCACCCCCTCCATGCCACGCACCTTGATTTCAATATTTAAAAAAGCCCTGCGTGCATAAAGCTCTAAAACATCTTCCAGGCAAGGAGGCTTGCCATCCGGCGGACAACTTGCGTAAATCTGCTCCAAGGTGCGTTTACGCACCACGATTCGATTGAACCTGCCATCATGGCAAATAATGGATTGCTTGCTGCGGGTACAGCGGACGTCAAATTCAAAACCATGCGTGCCATGATCCAGCGCCAGATCAAAAGCGAGAATGGTGTTTTCCGCCGCGTAGCGGCGCGCGCCACGATGTCCGAGAAGTAGGAGTTTCGCGGGCAAAGGAATCGCTAGTCGAGATCAAAGTCCCGCAGTGGACGAACGTCATCCGGCGTTTCTTTGGCTTTTTTCACCGCTTCCTGAAATTTCTTTTCCAGCAGGCTGGCCTTGTTCTTCTCAGCGTCCACGGCCTGACGAAAAATAGACTCCTTACGCGTTTCCTGCTCACGCATGGCCTTGGCGGCAGCTTCAAAATCGCTGAACGTCTTGGGTTTGACCGCGGCAACGTGCGAGATCACAGCCCGGGTTTCCGGGTCCACTTTCAGGACAGCATTGCAGCACGGGCAACCGACTTCAAAAGGCTCTCGAGAAGATTTTGCCATGGTTAGATTGTAAGCCCACAGCGTTTCCAGAGCCAATCACCACATGGCTCTGGTAAACTTTCTTAGTACTTTCGTAAAAACGCATGACGTTAGAAGCAGCCTTTACCGATGTTCCCACAGCCATACAAGAGATCCGCGCCGGACGCATGATTGTGGTGGTGGACGACGAAGACCGTGAGAACGAAGGCGATCTCACCATGGCGGCGGAAAAAATCACCCCCGAAGCCATTAATTTTATGGCTAAATTCGGGCGCGGTCTGATCTGCCTGGCCATGACTCCTGAACGCCTGGATTACCTGCGCATCGGCCCCATGACAAGGGAGAATACATCGCCCTATGGAACGGCGTTTTATGAAAGCGTGGAAGCCCGCGAAGGCGTTACTACAGGAATCTCTGCGCATGACCGCGCACGCACCATCCAGGTAGCTATTGATCCGGCAAGCCGGGCGCCGGACTTAGTGCGCCCTGGCCACGTCTTCCCTCTTTGCGCGCGTAAAGGCGGCGTGCTGGTTCGCGCAGGGCAGACAGAAGCTTCCGTTGATCTGGCGCGAATGGCCGGGATGATCCCGGCCGGTGTGATCTGCGAGATCATGAATGAAGATGGCACCATGGCCCGCGTGCCTGATCTGGTTGGGTTCTGCAAGACCCATAATATGAAGATGCTCACGGTCGCGGAGTTGATCCGCTATCGGATGCAGAATGAAAGCCATGTAGCACGGGTTGGCGAGGCCATTCTGCCTACGCGCCACGGCGAATTCCGAATGATTGCCTTTGAAAGCCAGTTAGATGGCGAATCGCACGTCGCGCTGGTCAAAGGCGACGTGGAGCATGCAGCAGGTCCCGTGCTGGTACGTATGCATGCGCATTGCCTTGCCGGTGATGTTTTTGGCGGATCATTGTGTGACTGCCATGAGGTGCTGGAGCGGTCGCTGGAGATGATTGCGCGGGAAGGCACAGGCGCCCTGATCTATCTGCACCAAACTTCAAAGGGTTTCAATGTGGATGATGACAAGCGGCTGGCATTCCATCGAGAGGCGCGAGCATCGGCCCCTGCTCATCAGAGAAAGACGCAACGTGACATCGGCATAGGTGCCCAAATCCTTTCTGACCTGAACATCCGTTCCATCCGGTTGCTGACGAACCGGCCGAGACGTGTTGCAGCTTTGGAGGGGTTTGGTATCAGCATTATTGAGCAGGTGCCTGTTCAGACAAAAAAATCCCTGGCTGCTGAGCAATAGCTTAGTTCAGCCCTCGCTACTTATCACTCATTTATTTCGTCTTTAAATGCGCTGTCTTCACATCATTTGATGTGAAGATGGAGATGAATGGCGCTGGGGCTGCTGCTTGCTCCACGGCAGGCCGCCCGCCGGCTTCCAGCCTCTCTACCAGGCAGGCAGCGCCAACAATCTCAAAGCCGAATTCACGCGCAGCCTCAATGGCCTGGATGGTGGAACTGCCAGTAGTGCATACATCATCCACAATCACCACGCGAGCGCCTTTTTGCTGAAAGCCTTCCACGCGCCGCCCCATGCCATGCGCTTTTTCCGCTTTGCGCACAAGGAAGCCATGGATTGGTGTTCCGGCCTGTGCGCTGATAACGGACGTGGCAACAACAATAGGGTCCGCGCCCATCGTCAATCCTCCAACCGCTGCCGCTTGCCAGCCTTTGCTCTGAATCAATTCCAGAAAGACGCGCCCTGTGAACTCAGCGCCTTGAGCGTGGAGCGTAGTGGTGCGGCAATCAATGTAGTAGTCGCTCTTGCCGCCGGAAGAAAGCGTGAATTCGCCTAACCGAAAAGAATTTGTGGCCAGCAGATGCAGGAGTTGTTCTCGCGCAGAAGAAGTCATCATCGGAAACTAAGGTATCAGGTTTTCCCGAATCGGGCACTCCGATGATTACATCTGGCGGAATCCATGGGTGGCAATGTAAGTTTGCAGCAAAAGGGTGAAGTTATACGCCATGTGCATGACCACCCCGGTAGCAACGGATTCTGTAACCACCCGCGTGATAGTAAGAGCCAGCCCTACTACCAGAATCAACAGAAGCGGCGCCCAGGAATATCCAAGTTGCGCCCCATGAAGCATGGTGAAAGCCAGGGCGGTAATCACCACGGAGGAAAAAACCCCGGTCCATCGCGCCAGCGCTGGATATAAAAAGCCACGAAACATGATTTCTTCCATTAGCGGAGCCACCAGAATCCCAAAAGCACCGAGCAGCAAGGCAGAAGGCCGGTCACGGAAGTATTCGGTAATGGGCAGCGATTTGGGAATCCATCGATTTAAGACAACCTCACCAATGTCAGAGAACAATGCAAGTCCTATGCCTCCAAGCAGCGCAAATAAAGCGCGCCTGGCATAGGGGAGATTCCAGTGAATGGCTTTGCTCAGGGAGACTCCATGCCTGATCCGGACCAGAAACGCCATGAAGCCAATGACAAACAAATACACGGCCAACTGCGTGGGGACGATGAAAAAAGGATTACGGGAGAGAGCATCGCCCAAAGCCGCGGCATTTAAGTGTTGTGAACGATGCGCCACCATATAAATCACAGTGGCTATTCCTCCGACGAAGAAAAACCCTCCCATTGCCACAAGCAGGATCAGAAAGACATCGAGCAGGTCAACATTCTCGTTGCGCTGAATGGGCTGTGGCACCACCTCTGGCGGAGGCGTGAGATCAGGAGACGGAATGGGATCCAGAGGAGGCACGCATGCGGCTATTAAAGCCCGCAAAGTTAATTTACACCATGGAGAGATTTAACTCAGAAAAGACTAAAGGGGTAGCAAGAAGCATTGGAAGCCAAAGTCGCTACCCCTCAATTGTGCCCAGGTATAAGGAGAAGGTTGAAAGCAATGTAACCGACAGCAAAAGTTCTTGAACAAAAATGATGGCTTGTTACGAATTCAGGACAGCATTCAATAAGTCTATATTTTTCTGCTATTTGCGAGACTTATTCAGATAATCTGACAAGGCCTGCCCGGTATAGGATTTCTTAATTTTCGAAACTTGGCCGGGTGTTCCCTGTGCCACGAGCCGTCCACCGTCTTCACCGCCCTCTGGACCAAGATCAATTAACCAATCCGCATTGCGGATTACATCAAGGTTATGCTCAATGATGATCACGGAATTTCCCAGATCAGTCAGGCGATGAATGACCTCCAGCAATTTATTTACATCTTCAAAGTGCAGCCCGGTGGTCGGTTCATCCAGCAGATAAAGCGTGCGGCCGGTTTGCCGCTTGGAAAGCTCCTTGGCCAGCTTCATGCGTTGGGCTTCACCGCCGGAAAGTGTTACCGCCGATTGTCCCAGCTTGATGTAGCCAAGTCCCACATCTTCCAAGGTCTGCAACTTCTGGCGAATCTGCGGAATGTCCTCCAGAATCGGCAGTGCATCTGAGATGGAAGTTTCAAGCAGGTCAGCAATTGATTTTTCTTTGAATTTCACTGCCAGCGTTTCATGGTTATAACGCTTGCCACCGCAGACCTCGCATAAAACATAAACGTCCGGCATAAAATTCATTTCAATGCGGCGTTCACCCTCACCCTGGCAGTGCTCACAACGTCCTCCGGAAACATTGAAGGAGAAGCGGCCTGCTTTGTAGCCGCGTTCGCGCGATTCCGGCAGCATGGCATAGAGATCGCGGATGTGCGTGAACACTCCGGTGTATGTGGCTGGATTCGAACGCGGCGTGCGTCCTATGGGAGATTGATCAATGCGAATGACTTTATCAACATGCTCAAAGCCCGATATTGCCTTATGCCCGCCGGGCTCTTCTCGCGAGCGATAAAGCTGCTTTGCCAGGGCTTTATACAAAATATCATTTACCAGAGTTGATTTTCCCGAGCCGGAAACTCCGGTAACAACCGTAATGACACCGAGCGGGAACGTCACATCAATGCCGCGCAGATTGTTGGCGCGCGCCCCCAGAACGGTGATGGCTTTGCCATTTGTGGCCCGGGGCTCAAATCGAGTGGCTATGCTTTTTGCGCCAGAAATGTACTGTCCCGTTACAGATTGGGGCTGATGCACGATCTCCTTCGGCGTGCCGGAAGCAACCACATCCCCGCCATGCAGCCCTGCTCCTGGCCCCAGATCAATCACGTAGTCGGCGCGGCGAATCGTTTCTTCATCATGCTCAACCACCAGGACGGTGTTGCCAAGATCGCGTAACTGCTCCAATGCCTGCAACAGGCGATTGTTATCACGATGATGGAGACCAATCGAAGGCTCGTCCAGCACGTAAAGAACACCGCGCAGCTTGGAGCCAATCTGCGTTGCCAGACGGATGCGCTGGCCTTCGCCGCCTGAAAGCGTAGCTGCTGAGCGGTCTAACGAGATATAGCCGAGTCCTACCGCATTTAAAAATTGCAGCCGCTCGGTAATTTCATGCAGCACCCGGCCGGCAATCAATTTTTCACGTTCATTCAGGTGAATTTTGCCGGCAACGTCCACGCCTCGTGCGACGGAGAGCGCGGTGAAATCTGAAATGGAAAGCCCATTAATTTTTACGCCAATGCTTTCCGGACGGAGCCGCTTGCCCCGGCATACCGGGCAAGTAGTGGCGGACATATAGCTCAGCATCCATTCGCGATAGCTTTCTGATGTGGACTCTTCCATGTTCTGGTTCAGAAAGCCGAGCACGCCCCGGAAACCAAGACGCGGCGCTTCTTTTTCTTCCGGGCCATATAAAAGCAGGTTCTGAATCTTTGCAGGAAATTTTTCAAATGGCGTGGAAAGATCAATTTTGAAAGCGGCTGCAACAATTTCGACCATGCGCTGCAAATAGCTTGAGCCGGAGCCGGGTCCAAGCGCTCCATCCAGCAGTGGTTTGGACCAATCCACAATGATCTTGGCAGGATCGAAATCATATTTGCTGCCCAGGCCATTGCATTCCGGGCATGCGCCATACACGCTGTTGAATGAGAAGGAGCGTGGCTCAAGCGCGGGAATGTTGATGCCGCAATCAGGGCAGGCCATCCGCGCGGAATAAAGCTGCTCTTCACCATTTACCACTGAAACCAGCACAAGGCCATTACCGAGTTTCATGGCGGTGGCAATGGATTGCTCCAACCGCTTTTCTATTCCAGGCTTTACCAGAAGACGGTCAATCACTACTTCAATGGTGTGGTTCTTGCGCTTGTCGAGCTGGATTTCATCCAGTTCCTCGTCCAAGTGACGCAGTTCCCCGTCAATCCGCGCGCGGACAAAGCCATGCTGCGCCAGTTTGGCCAACTCCACTTTGAATTCACCTTTGCGCCCGCGCACCAGCGGCGCCATGATCATCACGCGGTCTTCCGCTTTGAGCTGCATCACGCGCTGGACAATCTGGTCTGCCGACTGGCGGCTGATAGGCTTGCCGCATTTTGGGCAATGCGGAATACCCACTGAGGAATAAAGCAGGCGCAGGTAGTCGTAAATTTCAGTGATTGTGCCAACTGTGGACCGGGGACTGCGCGAGGTGGTCTTCTGCTCAATGGAAATGGCCGGGCTCAGTCCTTCAATTGAGTCAACATCGGGCCGCTCCATCTGATCAAGAAATTGGCGCGCGTAGGCTGAGAGTGTTTCCACATAGCGGCGCTGGCCTTCAGCATAAATCGTGTCAAAAGCGAGCGACGACTTCCCCGAGCCGCTCAGCCCCGTTATTACTGTAAGGGTATTGCGCGGAATCTCAACCGAGATGTTTTTTAAGTTGTGCTGGCGCGCGCCGCGTACCGTGATGCTATGAATGGCCATGAAAAATTCGTTAAATCTGTTCCAAAACCGCGCCAGATCCTCACAGTCAGACTTGGAAGGTCAATGCACAGCTCTACTCCGTATCTTATTCGCCTAGAGGCCTGACGGTCAATTTGGCCTTAATTAAGTAGTTTCCCCTGTAACGTCAGTTACTTGCGGCGATCAAGGAATGACCGCATGATGGTAACCAAGGGTGCAGCATCCGGCGTAATGAAGACTTTTAGACCATTTATGCCGAAAATGCATTCAGGCCCGGTGAAACCAACCGGACCGGGACAAGGACCATCAAAGAGATTGGACGATGAAAACAATACTCACTTCCTCCACCGTGCTCTTTACCATTCTGTTTTCACTCGCCTTTGGTATTGCCTGCGGCTACGCTGTAATCAGCGGGATCCTGCACGCTTTTGCCCATAAGCCATCGCAGCAGGCTGCTCCGGCCACAGCGGTGATCGCTACCACGGCCACCAACTGATATTCGCCCCTGCAAAATAGATTTTGGGACAGTAGATGCTGGGAAAGTCTTTCGGCAGCCTTCAGCGCTGCAACAGCCCTGATTTTCCAGGGCTGTTTTAGTTTTCTACCAACACTTACAACTGTGGCTTTTTAGGCGCCTGATCAGCCGTAGGATCGTTGGGCGGCGAACCTTTTTGCAACCGCATCTGTTGCAATTCCTGGAGCAATTGCTCAGGGGATTTAGGCTGCTGCTGAGGCGGAGTCTCCGGTTGCGGCTGTTGCGGAGGCTGCGCGGGCGTATCCTGTGGTTCTGGCGTATTTACCTGCTCGTCCGGAGTATCCTCATCATCGCTATTTTGACCATTTGCAGGAGTTGGCTGCTGCGCCTGGGCACCTGGGGCAGCACCTTTCGTCTTTGGCGTGAGAATTACTCGCTGCACAACGCCGGGGCTATCCTGCCGGCCAATAGCCACAAAATCAAACCCTGATCCGGCAAAGATGGCGGAAAGCACTTCCCCTTCAGGCGCTGGCCCCAGAGATAGTGCCACAGGCTCTGACGCGCCTTCTCCGCCTTCAAATTCAATGCCGGTTTTATTACGGATTGCGCTGATCACACTGCTAAGCCGGGAATTTGAAGCCTGGACAGTGAGCATTCCGTCACGATAGGTGACCATGGGAGGTGAAGAAGGAGCGGCTGTAGCCGCAGCGGCAGCTTGCCCTCTTTGAGAGACCGGCTGTTCCCCGGGGGCTGGTTTACCAGCAGCTTGGTTTTGCGGAACTGACGAACCCTGAGCAGTGCGTTGCTGGTTAGATGAGCGAGACACAGGCCGCGCCGTCTGCGCTGGGGAATTACCCCATGCGCCCAATACAATACACACCGCGCAAATGATGGATGGAAAACGTACCATAGCTAATGATTCGAAACCTGCCAAGCTGCTGCTTTTAAGGATTCTACTCCTATGCAATAGAACGGTCGACCATCCGCCACCTTGCTGATTATTAATTTTTAAGTTCAGAGTAGTTTGAAAGCTTTTCTGGCACAGCCAGCCCGGCTTCTTTCCCCTGAATAAGCAGGAAGAGTATATTTGCCTATGACTTACCGTTTGAAATGTTTATCAATACATCTGGATTTCAGCAGAAAGCATCCTAAATAAAACCGGAGTAGCGCACTTTTATGAAGCACTTAAGATTCAAGGTTTTTGGAATAATTCTGGTTTTGGCCGCTTCCCTCCCGGCATGGTCGCAAACCTGCCAAAACAAGGATGAAATGCCCGAGCCCACCCGCACTGCGTTGCAAACTGCCGCGCAGCAGGTTTTTGATCAGACGGCAAGTGGTGACGTGAATTCCTTAAAAGCGAGTGCCGTGCCTTCCCTGCAGTCGAACTTCAATGGCATTGCCACGGCAGTTTCCGATAATAAAGACGCTATCAAGGATGCAAAGCCGCAACTGCGCAATATTTATTTGATCGATACTGGTTTAACCCCCCCGGAAGATGGAACCTATTATTGCGGCGTTTTTGGCGCCACTGGAATGAGCCCCAGCACGGCTGAATTTGATATTCCCGGCCTGCAGCCGGGCAAGTACGCCATCACAATTCAGGACTTTATCGGCAACAAAGGCCCATATTCCATCACCGCCATTTTTCAGGACATCAATGGCTGGAAACTGGCAGGTTACTATTTCCGTCCTGGCGCTGCCATTGGACATGATGGCTTGTGGTATCTGCAACAAGCGCGTGATTATAAGAACAAAGGCCAGGTCCACAATGCATGGTTTTATTACCTGACTTCATGGGACCTGCTGGCGCCGGTCACCTTCATGAAGACCACCATGCTGAACAATATCGCCAAGGAATTCACCACGATCCAGCCAAAAGATGTGGCCGCATTTGGCACTCCTGTTACCTTCTCCGCGAATGGGAAAAATTACAACATTACTGACATGAGCATTTATCCCACGGACAAGAGCTTTGATCTTTCCATTCGATATTCAGTCCCTTCCACTGCTGATTTCAACGGAACCCAGGCAGACGCGCGCGCTCTGGCCAATGCCATGGTAGCCAAGTATCCGGAATTAAAAGATGGATTTGGCAATGTGTGGGTACACGCTGTGGACCCAAATGGAGGGGATGTAGTGGGTTTGGTGAAGCTGAAATAACGGATTTAATTGTTCATTTCCATAAAACGTACTCTCCACCATTGGTGGCGATGATGACCAAATTCATGACTACGAGCATTAAATCGTAATGCCATCCATCTGTTCCGTGTTTGCCCCAGAAGCCGGTCTTCCATACAAAGAGCTTTTTCTGGATTGCGCCGAGCATGATTAAAATTAAGCCTGCTGCGGCAAGCTGGGTCAATACGCCAAAGATCACGCCAAGAGCGCCGGCCAGTTCTGCCACGCCCAGAAACGAGGTAAAGCCTTTGCTCATGCCGATGCTCTTGCTTCGGCCTTCCGGGTCTTTCAAATGGCTCCAGCCGCTGCTGGCAAAAATTGCCCCAGCCATCAGCCGCAGGCACAAAAGAGCGGCATTTTCCAAGCTGATAAGTTGAGGAAACACTGTTCCCCTCCTTGCTCGCGGCCAGATATACGGAGCTTAACTGATATTTACAAATTCCTTGTGCATCTACCGTGTATTTTGCCTAGGATTTACGTATGGCAGCAAACAGCAGCACCACACAGGAGAATCCAATGACTGTTCCTGTTGGATGCACACTGGTTAGGTAAAACATTGCGTTTCTGTGAATTAGGACGAGAGGATGATTTCATGCGCAAATTGGCATTTCTTTTTATTGCTGTGTTCTTTGTACTGAGTGGGTGCGTAATCTCACCGCGAAGAATTGTAGGTGGAAGCACAGGAAGCGGCGGCAGCAATTCAGAATTTTCGATCGCTGCCAGCCCTCCATCGCAGAGCGTGGCCGCCGGTGCCACAGCCATCTTCACAGTAACGGTCCAGGCATTAAACTCATTCACCGGCACAGTATCACTTACGACCTCTTCCAGCAGCGCAAATGTAACCGCCTCTGTGGACAACCCAACTATTACTGGAGGCTCAGGCACGGTTAATTTGTCCGTTCAGACTGTTTCCACCACGCCCGTGGGCAATGCCACAATTACCGTGACCGGAACCGACACCGCTGATAACGTGACACAAAGCATTACAGTCACGGTTTCCGTAACAAGCACGACGACTGGGTCTGCTTCTGTTCCCTCGGGATGCATTACGGCAACCGCCGGTTCAGGCTTGCAACGCACGAATGCGGCAACATCTGCTGGAGCTCATGGTTTTACGGCAACATTTGATGCCACACCTTCCAGCGCCGGACTGGATGCCGGCATCGGAGTATTTGCCACAAATGCCAGTGCGCAACAAGTTTTTAGTGATCTGATCGCCTTCCGTTCAGATAACACAATTCAAGTCCGCAATGGTGAAAGTCTTGTCGCCGCCAATCTTGCCTATACGGCGGGAGATACATACCACTTCCGGCTGGTGGAAAACCTGCCCGCCGCAACCTATTCACTGTTTGTGACCCCGCCGGGTGGAACGGAAATTCAGCTCGGCGCAAATCTACAGCTTCCAGCAGCACAACAAGGAGCAACTGCAATCGCTGGATGGGGAGCGCAGACAGAAGATTCAGGCAGTGGAAAGCTGGAGGTTTGCAGTTTCACCATTGAATCCAACTGAGCATTTGGAAGAGAGACAGGCTCTTCAATCATGGGCCTGTCTCTTATTTCATTCGGCGCTGAGGAATTGGCTGATTTTTTCATTCAGGAATTTCAGGTCTGCCGGATTCGGTCCTGCTCCGGCTGTGTGTCCCCAGAGCGATGGGATGGGCGTAAGGATGACTGTGGACATGAAACCCGCCTCATAGCGCGCGTCGGTTACTGGAAAATATAGATCCGTCTCAGACGGCATAAAGAGAAATGGCACTTTGATGGAGCGCAGTGCTTTCTCTTCATCTCCGTTGAATCCCGGAGTTGCGCCAACATCATTCTTCTCCCATGTACGCATTTGCAGGATCAGGTTATTCGCATCGGCGCCGGGAATGAAGTTGGTGCGATATTCATGCACCACCTGCTCAAAAGTGGTCCCTGCGGGAGCGCCTTCACGCCACAGTTCCTTGCGCCACCATTCCTGCGAGAAAAGCCAGCCGGTCCAGACCATGGCAAAGGCTTCCAGGCCTTTGGTTGGCGGAGTTTTATAATCGCCATTTGCAAATGCCGCATCCGCTGTAAGCGCCGCTATTTGTCCTTCAAGCCGCACAATTCCATGCCCATAAGTTTTGGCTGTTCCTGCGGTAGCCACGATTTTGTCAGCAAAATTTGGATAACTTACCGCCCACTGGAACGCCTGCTGCGCCCCCATGGAAAAGCCGACGATCGCGCGCAAATGGGTGATCTTTAGATCTTCCGTCAAGAGACGATGCACGGCCTCAACATTGTCACGGATGGTCATGACTGGGAACCGTGGGCCGTGAAATGGTTCCGGCGTGTTGCTGGGAGAAGAAGAATGCCCATTGCCAAACAATTCCGTGGCCACAAGAAAAAATTTTGAAGGATCAAGGGCGCGGTCAGCCCCTATCAGAAACTCATAGCCGTGATGGTCCGCCATGTAATGAGAAGGCAAAAGGACTACATTGTCCTTTGCGGCATTCAGATGCCCGTATGTTCCATAAACCACTCTTGCCTGCGGGAGCGTCACACCGCTTTCCGTTTTGAAATTTGTGATCACAAATTCATGTGCTACAGGTTTTTCAATTCGATTGTCAGCAGCCAGGTCCGGGGCGGCGCTGCTGGCCGAATTGCCCTGAGCGGATTTTTTATCCTGGTCAGTCCTGTTCTGCGCGCGCTCCGCAGCATTGCCTTGTGAAATGCCTGCAAGCACAGCCAATAGCACAACCAGAATTTTTGTCCGCATGATTCCCTCTCCGGAAATGATGATCTTGAATTCGGAGCACCATGCTACCGCACAACTTCTGATTCGCCAAAACCATCTGTGTTCACTGGCATTCAGTTTCTTGATTTAGAATCCATTATTTATGAATCGACCTCTTGTTTTGATCATTCTTGATGGCTGGGGCTATGCGCCTCCGTCCAACGCTAATGCCATTTCGCTGGCCCGCAAACCCAACTATGACCGATTGCTGAAGGAATATCCCAACACGTTGATTCATACCAGCGGCCGGGCTGTGGGGCTGCCTGAAGGGCAGATGGGCAACAGTGAAGTGGGCCATCTGAATATTGGCGCGGGCCGCGTGGTTTACATGGACATCACCAAGATTGATCTCATGATTGAAAAAGGCGATTTCTTTAGCAATCCCGTATTGGTGGAAGCCATGAAGAATGCCCGCAGCGGCGGACGCCAATTGCACATCTATGGACTGCTTTCTGATGGCGGCGTGCACTCACACCAGAACCATCTTTATGCGCTGTTGCGGATGGCCAAACAGCAGGGAGTGGACCGCACCTTTGTCCATTGCTTTATGGATGGGCGCGACACTTTGCCCACAAATGGCGCGGGCTATATCCAGCAGTTGCAGCAAAAAATGCGCGAGCTTGGCACAGGAAAAATTGCCACCGTAAGCGGCCGCTATTATGCCATGGACCGCGACAAAAAATGGGACCGCGAGCTGAAAGCTTTTGACGCCATGGTGGCAGGCAAAGCTGAGGGCGGTGAGTATGTTGATCCAGTGCAGGGCGTGAAAGACTCTTACAATCGCGACGTGACCGACGAATTTATTATTCCTTTTACCTGCGTGGATAATCGCGGCGAGCCGGTGGCCACAATTCGGGATGACGATACGGTCATCAACTTCAATTTCCGGGCTGACCGCGCACGCCAGATCACGCGCTGCATTGCCCGTGAAAGCGGACTGACAGCACAAGGTGGACGCGACCTGCCTGACGCCGAGGCGCTGGACGCAGCGATTCCCCGCAGCCGTGTCCCCAAGAACCTGAAATATGTTTGCATGACGCAGTATGACAAGCAGTTCACGCTGCCATTTGTGGTGCAGCCCGACTCGCTAAAAAACATTCTGGCCAACGTGATGGCGGAACATAATCTGCGCAACCTGCGGGTTGCGGAAACGGAAAAATACGCCCATGTAACTTATTTCTTTAATGGCGGCGTGGAAAAGCCGTTTCCGGGAGAAGACCGCGTGCTGGTGCCATCGCAAAAGGTAGCCACATATGATTTAAAACCGGAAATGTCAGCCAGAGGCATTGCGGAAAATGTAATCAAGGCCGCGAATGATTCCGCGTTTGACGTGGTGATTGTGAACTTTGCCAATGCCGACATGGTTGGCCATTCCGGCAAAATCCCGCCGACCGTGCAGGCCGTGGAAACCGTGGATGTATGCCTGGGAGAGATTTACAAAGCTGTTCGCCAACGGGGCGGCGCAATGCTGATCACCGCAGATCATGGAAATGCGGAACAGATGATTGATCCCGCTACTGGCGGACCCCACACGGCCCACACCACCAATCCAGTGCCGTTTATCGTGGTAAGCGAAGATGCGCAAAGGCTTTCTTTGCGCCAGGGCGGCTCCCTGCAGGATATTTCGCCTACCGTAATCGGCATGCTGGACTTCCCTCAACCAAAAGAAATGACCGGCAAAGACCTTCGGGTAGCAAAATCTTGATTCGCTCATTAAGTTTCGCCAATTTATATTGCTTTCCTGAATGAAAACTTTAATTGTGCACTATCACAATTTTGAGCTCTGGGGCGCGCCTGCCTGGCTACGCGAACGCTTGCAACAACAATTTCCTGAGCACCAATTTCTGCAATTTCAAAACTACGATCGAGTACAGGATGAAATTGCAGATACAGACATATTCATCGGCTGGTCGCTCCGGCCACAACAATTTGCTCTGGCCAAAAAACTGCGCTGGATACACTCTCCCGCGGCTGCCATCCATCAACTCATGTATCCGGAGCTGATTCAAAGCAATGTGGTGGTGACCAACTCAACAGAGATACATGGGCCGGTAGTAGCTGAACATGCAATTGCCTTGCTCCTGGCATTGGCCAAGCGCCTGCCCCAAGCCATGCACTATCAGGCAAAGCATGAATGGGCGCAGACTCAGCTATGGTGCGACCAACATAAACCGCGCGAAGTAGCCGATGCGACAGTTGTTGTGATTGGATTAGGCGGCATTGGACGTGAATTTACACGCCGTGCAAAAGCGTTGGGTATGAAAGTTCTGGCAGTGCGAGAGAATCCCGCCAAAGGGGCTGAGGGCGCGGATGTTGTTTATGGTTCAGCA